>NZ_JBFPDP010000002.1:0-71313 GCF_040830845.1 Sivoneniella epilithica UHCC 1019 | reverse complement strand
ACTCAAAACTCAAAACTCAAAACTCAAAACTCAAAACGCCCTTTCCTCTCTTTCGCCATTCACCATTCGTCATTCGTCATTCCTATGAAACTCCTCCGAACTCTTCTGCTGTTTTGCTTATTCACGATTTCCAGCCTATTTCTTGCTGCCAAAGCTTGGGCATTTTGCGGGTTTTATGTGGCAAAGGCAGATGCCAAGCTTTATAACCAGGCTTCCCAAGTGGCGATCGCCCGCAGTGGCAACAAAACCGTGCTGACGATGGCGAACGATTATCAGGGTGAGGTGAAAGATTTTGCGATCGTCGTGCCTGTGCCTGTAGTACTGAAAAAAGAACAGGTAGAAGTCGGAAAACCCAGCGTCATGGCTCATCTGGATGCTTTCAGTGCGCCGAGATTAGTAGAATATTTTGACCCCGATCCCTGTCAGCCTCAGCCCATGGATGACCAGATGCCCCTAATGGCGGAGATTCCTTCTAGTCAACTTGTCCAAAAGGCGCGGGGAAATGCTGCCGAATTAGGCGTGACGATTGAAGAAAAATTCACGGTGGGCGAATACGACATTTTGATCCTCAGCGCCAAGGAATCGGGCGGACTGGAAACTTGGCTGACCCAAAACGGCTATCGAATTCCTAAAGGCGCACGAGAATTACTCAAGCCGTATATTCGCCAAAAGCTGAAGTTTTTTGTGGCAAAGGTAAACCTGAATGAGTTTGAAAAAGCAGGATTTCAAAACCTGCGCCCAATCAAAATGGCGTTTGAATCACCCCGGTTTATGCTGCCGCTGCGGTTGGGTATGGTGAACGCTCAGCAAGCTCAAGATTTGCTGGTTTATATTCTGTCGCCCAAAGGTCAGGCAGAAGTCACCAACTATCGCACGGTCAAGGTGCCTTCTAACATAGAAATTCCAACATTTGTCAAAAATGAGTTCAGCGACTTCTACAAATCCATGTTCCAAACATCCTACGATCGCGAAGGTCGTAATGTAGCCTTTTTGGAATATGCCTGGGATATGTCAAATTGCGATCCTTGCTCAGCCGAACCGTTGTCTCGTGAAGAACTGCGGGATGCTGGAGTTTTCTGGATAGATGAGCCGCAAACAGAGCCGACCCGACCCGGATTTTTTGCACCGCGTCGCCCTTCTCCCTTCCCGTCATCGAATGTCTTCATTACCCGTCTACATGTGCGTTACACTCGCGATCGCTTTCCTGAAGATTTGGTCTTTCAAGACACCAACAACCGCGAACAGTTTCAGGGACGCTACGTGCTGCGCCATGCCTTTTTGGGTAAAACCGAGTGTGCGGCAGGTCGAGCCTATGGGCGATCGCTGCCTCGCCGTTTTGATCGAGAAGCCCAAACCCTCGCCCGTCTGACCAACTGGGATATTCAAAAAATCCGCCAAAAGTTACCCAAACTTCAAGCACTGACCCCATCATCCTGGTGGGAATGGGTTTGGGCGCGGTTTTTGGGATAAATAGGGGCGATCGCTAATACCTACTCTAACGGATGGTACTTAGACCGTTAGCTCATCATTGAACTGAGATAAAATCACCACGAATCCATCCCGACGCTTGAGATGAAAAGGTTACCCGATACCACACTTGTCCTTTACTATCAGTTTTCTCCTCTACAATTTGCACCTTGTCACCTGCATAACCAACATGACGGGCAAATGATGATGTATTTGCTTCATCCCTGACATTGATTGGTGATTTGGGGTCAGAAGCTACAAGAACACCAGAGGAAAGAACTGGCTTAGGTGACTCAACAGACTTTTTAGCTGCCGAAGACTGTGAGCGATCAGGAATTAGAAGATCAAACGCTATTTTCTCTGTTTCATAAGGTTCGGATTTTGAGACATCATCTAGATTTACACGAATTTTTTTAATATTTCTCAAATCAAGTGATGCATTTTTTAGAAGGTAGTCTATGGTTCCTTCTTTAACAACACCGGGTTCAATAGTTCCTGATAAATCTCCCTTTACGCTGTCTACCTCTAATTGACGATTCTCAATTACGATGTTTCCCAAGATAGGGGAAATCCTTAAGGGTTTTTCTGAGTCATTTTTAAGACGCAATTTCAGCAAAACTACAGTGTGTGGTGATGAGGCGACTATGACTTTCTCAACTGTGACAGACAATCCTGTCTTTGATTCAAGTTTTGCATTGCTTTCTACTATAAAACCGTTATCTGAAATGCCACTGATGACAGGCGATTGCTCGACTTTTAACTCAGTAGTAGGAAGAAGCGAAGCTTTAGGGGTAGCTTTAACCAAATCCGGTTTACTTCTATCAGTAGTGCTTTGAGTAACAGAGGTTTGCTTATCCCCAGCAGTGCATCCAGAGACGAGGGCAACCAGAATGATAATACCGATGCGTTTCATAACTTCGCTCATTTGAGGAAAGAACTAACTCAGACTTACAGATGAAGCTCACATTATCAGAGTAAGAACCTATTACTTTGTCACTTCTTCATCTTCGGCACATTGTCTCGCGCTGCTCCATTTCTCCTCTAGCTCCCTTATCCTAGAAAGATAGGCATTAAGGTAACCGTATGCAGTCAGGTTGGCGGATTGGATCAGTGTTTGGCATTCCTCTATACATTGATCTGTCTTGGTTCATTATTTTGTTTTTGATTGCGCTACCCATGGCAGCAAATTGGCAGATACGTTATCCAGAGTGGGGTGTTGCCACAGCTTACCTATCTGCGTTTGCAATGGCACTCTTATTTTTTGGCTCAGTGTTGCTGCACGAACTGGGTCATAGTTTAGTGGCGCTATCCCAAGGAATTAAGGTTACATCCATCAAGCTGTTTTTGTTTGGCGGGATTGCCTCAATCGAGCGAGAATCAAAAACCCCTGGCAAAGCGTTTCAGGTGGCGATCGCGGGTCCTGCGGTTAGCTTAGTCCTATCTGTTTTGTTGACGCTTTTGGTCACTGTCTATCCGGGAGTGGATACACCCGTTAGCGTCATTGCCCAATATTTAGCAACGACCAATCTAGTTTTGGCACTGTTTAATATGCTGCCCGGTCTGCCGCTTGATGGAGGACAGGTCGTGAAAGCAGCCGTTTGGAAAGCGACAGGAAGCCGATTTAAGGGAGTGCGTTGGGCAGCGAAATCTGGCTCTATTTTAGGGTGGACTGCGATCTCCCTAGGGATCTTTTCACTCGTGTCGGGTGCGAGCAATGGCTTATGGTTTATCTTACTGGGCTGGTTTGGTCTTCAAAATGCAGGCAGCTACGATCGCATGACCGAAATTCAGGAAGCCTTACTATCGCTGAAAGCCAGTGATGCGATGACCCGCGAGTTTCGAGTGGTCGATGCCAACATGAGTTTACGAGAGTTTGCCGATAAATACTTGCTGTTGGCGACTCAGCCAGAAGTCTATTTTGCGTCTTCCGATGGGCGCTATCGCGGGTTAGTGGCAGCAGATGATCTGCAATCGGTAGAACGTAGCCGCTGGGAAAGGGAAACCTTGTTCCAAATTATTCATCCACTTGACACGATCGCCACAGTTGAGGAAGCTACACCCTTAGCGACAGTGATTCAACGATTGGAAAAAGATGCCTTGCGGCGAATGACAGTTTTGTCTCCAGCAGGAGCGGTTTCTGGCGTGATCGATCGCGGCGATATTGTCCAAGCTTTGGCACAAAAGCTAAACATGCCAATTGGAGACAACTTGATCAAGCAGATTAAAGAAGATGGCACCTATCCAGCGGGTTTTCAAATTGCGGCGTTGGCAGATTCGGCAATAGAAGCGGTAGAGAAATAAGGTCTGAGGTTTAGAGTAACTCCACCTTACGAAAAGCAGAAGCTATGGAGACGCTACGCAAACAGGGTTTGGAGTTGAAAGCTTTTGCAGGAGGTTCCATTCGGAGTCAGCAAGCGGATCTCGTTGAAACTTACTCCCAAAACAAGTTTGCGCGGACTCCATCAGTGCCGCAATTACTAGCTCTATTGATACTTTTTGTAAAACAAAGTCAGGAGCGATTGGTTCTATAAACTCCGACTGAAAAACGTGCTGAAACAGCGTGACATTTGGATTCAAGCGAATTGAGCCATGTTGCAAGATGGCATTCCCTCGCCGCTTTTGGGCGCTGCCAATCAATTTATAGCCATTGGATAATACTAAATCGGCGGCGGTGGCGGTGCCAAAACAGTTGGGATTGTGAATATAGCCACGCCCTGCTTTGCCGTAGTGCAACTCTACTCCCAGCGATCGCCAACCCTGAATCAAAAACTCGCAAATGTGCCGATAGCTTTCCATCCGGTTGCTGCTTAACCCAGAGGTAATCACGGCATAGGTCAAATCGCCCTGATGGAGTACCGCCCGTCCACCCGTGGGTCGCGGCACGATATCGAGCGATCGCCCCTGCCACATCAGAGTATTCCAATGATTAGGATACTGTCGCTGATGGTAGCCTAGGGAAATTGCCGCAGGTTCCCAGGTATAAAACCGTAGAGTGGGTGGATGGTTTCCTTGGATATGCTGTTCTAACAGCCAAGCATCCAATGCCATATGAACGGCACCCGACGCTGCAAAAGGAGGAATCAACCGCCAAACGGTCATAATTACGGCGATTCCTAAGTGCCAAACTCTGCAATCAATGGTTCGTCACTTTCATCGGCGATCGTCGCAACAATGGTAATGGCGCGGGATAATTCGCTGGGAGACAGATCGGCGATCGAGCGATTCGTAACGACAATTACCTCGTTATTCATAATGCCAAATCGTGCTTCTAAGGTATCAGACCAGTTTTTTTCTAAAAGCTGACGCATCAACTTTGGCTCATCTTTTGCAGGGAGTTTTAGCACGGCTGCCCACACCATCAGCGTATCGTCTTCCGACAAGCCCGTAATCTGGACGAATACCTCTACAGTGCCGTATTTAAACTTCCAAAGATACCCCTCTTCACTACGGTTAACCATCGCCGTTTGCCCGTCATCCAGGCTAGCAATCACCGTCTCAATCACTTCTACCAAGTTGCTGGATGCATTGGCTTCAACTTGGCTTGTGGACTCATCACTGGGAATTGTTTGAACCATAGGAATTTTTGAGGAGATTAGGTGAAACATCTCAAAGCTTGAGTCTTTAGCTTACGACGTTTTCCTTGGCTAAAGACTCAATGGATCTACGATATCGCCGATCGCCCAATTCGTCAGTGGGTCTTCTGATTTCTTCAGGATCATCGATAGTCCAAAGCCCTCACTGGGATCTCAAGCAAGGGCTTTTACCTAAACTTTCTAGGCAGATGTTTTTTGTTGCGGCTGGGCTTGGTTCCGCGTCATCCCTTTGATGAACATGGGGATAAATTTCTCCACAAATGCTTGCGGATCTCGTTGCCATGCTCGTTGCGCCACATCAATCCGGGTCATTTGCAGATCAGGTGAGAGCAAGGTGTAAGGCAACCGTTCCATCAGGTACTGAGTTCGTTCCATCAGAGGCATTGTGTTGGCAATATCCCACAGGTTGCCAACCCGCCGTAGTTCTGCTCCCATTGTAAAGTCAAACCCAGCTTCATAGGCTGCCTGCTCGATCGCTGCATATTTGCATTTTGCAGCTTCTACCTTTTGTCGATGCTCTGCACTCTTGTCAGCAATTTGGGCTAACCAACGATTACCCCAGCGAACATGCCCAGCCTCTTCGGGGAAAATGCGTTCGATTGTTTCTCGAATTTTGATATTTTCCTCCGTTTGAGGCGCGTTCTTCAAAGCCCAAATGTGAGCAGAAAAATACTCGCAGCCACGCTTTTCGGTCACGTTGATGGAGGCAAGGGCAGCAATTACGCCATCTTCAAAATTGCCGTTCCCAAAAGTTTCTTGATCGAGTAACCGTTCAAACTCGTTAATGTAGGACAATCCGGGCGGAATTCCTATATCTGCACCTACATCAATCAATAAATCGGTTAACCAAGCCGCGTGACGGGCTTCATCAGAAATGTGATGAGCTAGATCCCGTACAAGTTCTTTCGGTTGACCGTTGAGCTTTTCGGTCAAATCAGTCAGGTCTTTACAACTGCGCTGCTCATTGTAGCGATAGCGGTTGAGCGTGATTAGGTGAATCTCACGATCGCGTACTACTTGATCTAAAACGTCCCGCGCACTGAGAGTGTTATTAAATTTCTTGGGATAAGCAACAGTCATGAGAGTTCACAGGGTAAAGAATATTGACACACTAAAAAGGTTCTTTGGCAGAGCATCCCCATGACCATCACAGGGTTTATGGCTCACTTGTAAATAAGTGTAACGAATTCTCGTCGGGTTTCGGGTGTCAAGTATCAGGTTTCGGAGTGCAATAAAAACCAGGAGCGATCGCGCGATCGCTCCTGGTTTTAGACTTTCGCTAAATGATTAAGGATGATTTAGCAGTCGTAGTAGAGCATGAATTCGTAGGGATGAGGGCGAATACTCATGGGAATCACTTCGCGATCAAGCTTATAGCTAATCCAGTTTGCGATGAAATCCTCAGTGAACACGCCACTCGAAATCAAGAATTCGTGATCTTGCTCTAAATTCTTTAGCGCATCCATTAAAGAAGCTGGAGTTGAAGGAATTTTTGACAATTCTTCAGGGCTAAGCTCATAGATATCCACATCCAAAGGACCACCCGGATCAATCTGGTTTTTAATTCCATCCAAGCCCGCGCAAACCATGGCGGCAAAAGCTAAATAAGGATTGCAGGAGGCATCTGGGCAGCGGAATTCCAGCCGTTTTGCCTTGGGGCTGTCGCCGGTTAAAGGAATCCGAATGGAAGCCGAGCGGTTGCCTTGGGAATATGCCAAGTTGACTGGAGCCTCAAAACCCGGTACTAGACGCTTATAGGAATTAGTGGTCGGGTTGGTAAACGCCAGAATAGAAGGCGCATGTTTGAGCAAGCCGCCAATGTACCACAGGGCAGTTTGGCTCAGTTGAGCATAGCGATCGCCAAAGAAAGTAGGCTGTCCGTCTTTCCAAATCGATTGGTGACAGTGCATCCCCGTACCGTTGTCGCCAAACACAGGCTTTGGCATGAACGTCACTGACTTGCCATACTTTTTACCCACATTTTTGATGCAGTACTTATAGGTCATCAGAAAATCGGCTGCTTGCACCAACGGCGCAAATCGAAAGCCTAGTTCGCACTGACCCGCCGTCGCGACTTCATGGTGATGCTTTTCGATCGGCACACCGCACGCCTTCATCGTCAGCAACATCTCAGTTCGCATATCTTGCAGCGTATCGGTAGGGGAGACTGGAAAATAGCCTTCCTTATTCCGAACCTTATAGCCTAAGTTGCCCCCTGGTTCGTTTCGACCAGAGTTCCAAGTTGCTTCAATGCTATCGACTTTGTAATAGCCTTCGTTTTGGGTTTGATCAAATTGAACGTTGTCAAACACAAAGAATTCGGCTTCGGGTCCAAAGTAAACCGTATCGCCTAATCCGGCTGCTTTGACTGCTTCAACCGCTTTATTGGCAATCGATCGCGGATCGCGGCTGTAGGGTTGCCCCGTTCTCGGCTCCACAATGCTGCAAATCATACTTAGGGTTGGCTCTTCCATAAAAGGATCGATCCAAGCGGTGTTTGGATCAGGCACCATCGCCATATCGGAGTCGTTGATCGCTTTCCAACCTCGAATGCTCGATCCATCAAAGGCAACACCATCGGTAAAGCTGTCTGCATCGATCATGTCTTGATACAGCGTTAAATGCTGCCAAATTCCGGGTGTATCAATAAATTTCAGATCAATCATTTGAATGTTGTCACGCTTAATCCATTCCAGGATTTCTTGCGGGGTTGTCATGAAATACTCCTTAGTTCGTGCGGACTGTTTCCAAAATCTGGGAAACAGAAAAAGCAGTTAAAACGCAGTGCCGTAGCTGATGCTAACTTAAGGGCTGGTCTGATGAGGCTATAGCCTCTACATATGCTTGAAATAATCCTAATGCTTGCATGATCCTAAAGAGTGACTTTCTGAGATTTTGTATTAATAACTACAAAGTGAGTTTGCTAAAACAGACTTGACGATCCGATCGCAACCGCAGCAATTTTAGAAAGCATAGATAGCTGCGATCGCGGTTTTTCTCAACATCTCTTTACACGCCAAAACAACCGGGAGATAGGGGTTATAGGGATGTCGGCTCATGTTAGACTAGCCGTGCTGAGTTGAACGATCGCGGTTTATTTAAGAGCGTTCACAAGTACTCGGTTAGAGATAACCAAAAGCATTTATTTTTGAACTATTTAAGAATGCCTGGGGGAAAGTTCAATGCGTGACGCAGTTACAAGCCTAATTAAAAACTACGACAACACAGGTCGATACTTAGACCGAGATGCCATGGATCGGCTGAAGTCCTATTTTGATACGGGGATGCTGCGTGTGCAAGCTGCCGCCGTGATTAACTCTAACGCAGCAGACATTGTTAAACAGGCAGGATTACGCTTGTTTGAAGAATTGCCCGAACTCATTCGTCCCGGTGGCAACGCTTACACCACTCGTCGATATGCTGCTTGCCTTAGAGACATGGATTATTACCTGCGCTACGCCAGCTATGCGTTAGTGGCAGGCGACACTGATGTTCTAGATGAGCGCGTATTAGAAGGACTCCGGGAAACCTATAATTCCTTAGCAGTGCCGATTGGTTCTACTGTTTACGGCATTCAGGTGATGAAAGAAATTGTCAAAGAGCAAGTGGCAGCGGCTGGAATTCCAGTGGGTACTATGCTGGATCAGCCTTTCGACTATATGACTCGTGAGTTGAGCGAGACCAACATCTAACTGGAAAAATCTTCAAAGTGGGGTATGGGTGTCAGGCGATTTATCCCGCGATCGCCCATGCCCTATTCACGTTTAAGCTAAATACCCTGAACGATGCCCCACTCTTGCCACATCATCGTTGAAAACAACGCTGCCATCATCTACGCCAGTCGGGGCGGCGGTCCTGATAAAGTTCTGCCTGTCCTTGAAAAATTTCTAGATACCTTTTGGAAAGAGCGAGATACCTTTGGCGAGTATGTTGATACGCCAGAATGTCTGATTGCCCAACTTACCATTCGCTTTGGGTATGCCACTTGTGAAGACGACTTTTCTAACATTCGTGTCGGCGTTCACTATAATCCCACAGCAGATTATCTGTATTGGGTTGGCATGGATCACACGGTGAAAGTTTGGGCTGCGGAGGAAGCCTATCGCAAAACTCCAGAGCTTGGTTTAGGAGGCTGTAGCCTTTGGACAGGAGAAATCTAGCCCGTGCAGGCGGATATCTTCAGAGTAATGGGCGATCTCGCCGCACTCAGCCGCACTCAATTGTTAAAAGAATCCCTCTCCGGAAATATTATTGTTTTCAAGTAAATGTGACTAAAGCGATCGCTCAGATATTAATCGGGCACTCTAAGTCTATTCACCTTATTTGAGAGGGCATGGCAGCTATGGAAAAGATATATCACTGGGCTATGGCAGGAATCGTTTCAGTTGCTTCGCTAAACTTACCGAATGCAGTAGGAGCGCGTCCCATGCAGGCAAATTATTTCTGTTATCAACAGAAAATGACCGGGCAAATTAGAGATTTAACTGAAGTTTGCCAATCCCAAAGCACTACTGATCCCCCTACCCAACCCGCAACTCCCAGCAAAAATAATACCCCCCAATCCCCCAACAGTAAGCCAACTGAGGAAAAGAAAATTGTGTCTGTAGACTCTGCGGCTAAGCGTGTCTTAGAGTTTTCCGATCTCAATTATGAGGGCGGTGTGTTAGTAGGCTTTGCCAGAAACAGAACCCGTAAACCGATTGGAGAGGTTTCGATTAACTACGTTGTTTTAGAAAGAGAGTCTGCAACGAAGTGGAAGCCTGTTTATAGTGGCTCTACTCGAACCCAAGCAAATTCGCTCAAAGCCGGAGAAAAAACAACCTTTACAGCGACTCCTCGAATCAATGGCGACAAGATTGTGATTATGAAAGCTGAGTTCTAAATCAAGCAAGTCGCCTTTCAATTAACTCACTGTGGGTGCGTTTCCATGATCTTTTTCATGACCTGCTTTAGGGTTCAGATGTGGCAATGAATGCCTTAATCGTGTCAGGATTGAGATAGTTCTATGGCATGAGAATTTAGGTGCAAACGTTAACATCGTCTTTACCATTTTTAGGGGCAGAAGTTGCAGCAGACTATGACGCTGCCAAAGTAGTAATTTTGCCGATTCCTTTTGAGGCGACTACCACCTATCGGCGCGGCTGTGAAAATGGACCTGCCGCAATTTTGGATGCGTCTCAACAGGTGGAATATTATGACGACGACCACGATCGCGAACTGTGGACGGTCGGAATCTATACTCACGAAGCGATCGCTGACACTCGCAATAGTGCCCTAATGCCATCTGAGGAAATGCTAAGAGTCACTCAAGAAACTGTGAGTCAGCTTTTTGCCGATGATAAATTTGTCATTTCCCTCGGCGGTGAACACAGCATCACCACGGGCATTGTGGAAGCCTATCGGCAGGCAAATCCTGGCGAACCCTTTACCGTCGTGCAAATTGATGCCCATGGCGACCTGAGGCATGAATATGAAGGCTCTATTCATAACCATGCCTGCATTATGCGCCGAGTGGTGGATATGGGCTTGCCAACCGTGCAAATTGGCATTCGCAGCATTTGTAAAGAAGAAGCTGATCTGATTCGCGAAAAGCAGCTAACGGTGATTCGGGCGCGGGAGATTGCGCTTCAGCCCGATTGGATGGAACGAGCCTGGGCAGGCATTCAAACAGAAAAAGTATTTATTACCATTGACTTGGATGGGATCGACCCTACATTAATGCCGGGAGTTGGCACTCCAGAACCCGGTGGGCTAAACTGGTTTGCGCTATTGGTGTTTTTGCAGCGCGTGTTTGAAACCCATGATGTGATTGGCTGCGATGTCATGGAGTTAGCGCCGATCGCGGATTCTGTGGTATCAGAGTTCACCGCTGCTAAATTGGTTTATAAGCTGATTGGTTATCAGACGATCGCCAAAGGCTGGTAATCTGCCATTCATTTACAGGGGCAACATTACAGGGGGCAACAGTATGGAGAAAATGGGAACTGCGATCGGAGGGTATGCACCAGACTTTGAGTTGCCAGGGATTGATGGGTCTGTCCACCACTTATCTCGCTATTTAGAGCAGTTTCAGGCAGTCGGTGTGGTGTTTATGTGCAATCACTGTCCTTATGTTCACCTGTATCTGGAGCGGCTCAAGCAACTGCAAACCGATTTTGCAGATCAAGGATTTACCTTGATTGGAATTAATCCGAATGATGCAGACCGATATCCAGATGACAGTTTTGACAACATGAAGACATTTGCCGCGCAAAATGGGTTAAATTTCCCCTACTTACGGGATGTCACCCAGGATGTTGCCCATAGCTTCGGTGCAGAAAGGACTCCCCATGTATTTCTACTCAATCGCCAGGGCATTCTTTGCTATAGCGGACGCATGGATGATAATGCAGAAGAGGCGAGTGATGTAAAAAGTACCTATCTCCGAGATGCGATCGCCCAAATTCTCAGCGGAACTCCCGTCAAGCCCACCTCAACGACACCGATTGGGTGTTCAGTTAAATGGCGACTCTAAAAGTTTAAGTAATTTTGAAACAATGATTTTGAAACATTGATCGCGGCTAATAGGTAGACGAAGTGATTTTTTAACGAGTATCTTAAGAAGGTATTTGAGGCGACTAATACCCCATGGGCTTAACTTATCAACGGATAGTACTAAAATTAAGCGGTGAAGCCTTGATGGGCGATCTGTCTTATGGAATTGATCCAGACATTGTGCAGGGAATTGCCGAAGAAATCGCAGATATTACGGCGAATGGGGTGCAAGTTGCAGTAGTAGTCGGTGGCGGAAATATTTTTCGGGGCATTAAGGGCGCAGCGGCTGGCATGGATCGAGCGACCGCTGACTATATTGGTATGATCGCTACCGTGATGAATGCCATGACTCTGCAAGATGCCTTAGAGCGGATGGAAGTGCCCACACGAGTGCAAACCGCGATCGCAATGCAGCAAGTTGCTGAACCTTACATCCGACGACGCGCCATTCGACATCTCGAAAAAGGGCGCATCATCATTTTTGGAGCCGGATCGGGCAATCCCTTTTTCACCACTGACACTACCGCAGCCCTACGAGCGGCTGAAATTAGCGCAGACGTAGTGTTCAAAGCCACGAAAGTAGATGGCGTGTATGATTCAGACCCCCGGACGAATCCAAACGCACGACGCTACACTACTCTAAATTATGCTCATGTTCTTAATAATGACTTGCGGGTAATGGACGCGACTGCCATATCCTTATGTAAAGAGAACAATATTCCTATCATCGTGTTTGACCTTTCAGTAAAGGGCAACATTCGTAAAGCGGTGATGGGTGATCCCATTGGAACCCTTGTCGGAGGTCTTTGTGAAGTTAGCTGAAGTTGAAGATCATATGCAAAAGGCGGTTGAGTCCACTCAACGGTCTTTCAATACCATTCGTACCGGGCGCGCTAACCCTTCTCTCCTCGATCGCATCTCAATAGAATATTATGGAGCGCCGACCCCTCTAAAATCTTTAGCAAACATTAGTATTCCCGATGCGAGTACGATTACCATTCAGCCCTTTGATCGGGGCAGCATCAGCCTAATTGAAAAAGCAATTCAACTATCCGATTTGGGCTTGACTCCAAACAATGATGGCTCTGTGATTCGCTTGAATATTCCCCAATTAACCAGCGATCGCCGTAAGGAACTCGTAAAACTTGCGGCTAAACTCGCCGAGGAAGGCAAAGTTTCCATTCGGAATATCCGCCGGGACGCGATCGACTCGGTGCGTAAACAGGAAAAGACCAGCGACGTTTCAGAAGACGAAGCTCGCGATCTGCAAGATAAAATTCAAAAAATGACCGACAAATTTGTAGCGAAAGTGGAAGAAGTCTTGGCAGCCAAAGAGAAGGACATTACCACTGTCTGACCACTACTCAACTTGCATGAGAGGTATCCTATCACCTGAGACTTGACAACTAGAACCCAACTTCTGTTTTAAGCAATCTGTAAATGGTTGAGCGGTTCCTTTTGAACCAAAGCAGCTTCTATGCATTGGGCAGGGCGAACGACATACGCCACATGCATAGGATAACCCTCAGAGTAAATGGCATCAATCCGCTTTAAAGCGTGTTCCCGATTTTGGAAGGAGCAAATGGCTTTTTCCTGACCGTTGGGATACCGAATACAAACTTGCCAGTTCATCTTTTAAAACCTTTTTGTAGGGAAAATCAAATTCTTTATCTGTATGAACTTCTCATGAACCCATCCTAGGAGCCTAAGAAATAATTGGATTCCGTATAATTGTTGAACTTTGTGGGCGATGCTGATCAGGGGTTAATAATGAGGGAAATAAAATCACATTTGTGTTGCTTGTGGTCGTCAGTTTATTGATGTTTACACTCCTCCTAGGTTGACCACTTCAAGCAAGGAATCTTGGGCTGGGTATTTAGGAAACCACAGCGCCAAGACCTTTGCTCCCTTGTGGGTGATTTTGGGGTCATAGCAGCGCTATTTCTAAGTCACTGGCGGCTGGTCAGTCTATCCCTGCTTTATTCCAGAGGGAGACCAGATTGTCAGCAAGACTTATATGACACGAGTGGAAAGAGAAAATACCCGGTTACGCAATTATTTAGCGCGATTGCATCGGAAGACTCTCTGTTATTCTAAATCCGTAACACTGCTGAAGCATTCGATTCGCTTGCTACTTCACTACCTCAAATTCGCCGATATTCCAGTGCCCTAACGATTCATTGCGATATTCAGCAACGCCGAACTTTAGACCCATTTCTTTAAGACAAACAGCGCCGAAGTTGTTGAGCTAGAGTTTGAACATGGGGTTGCTTCAGTAGGGATAGATGATTTCCGGGCACTTGATGAAGCTGAACAGCTTGAGCCAGTGCATCCCAACCCAAGGTGAGATCGTGCTGAATTGAATCAGGTTGTTCAGCCGCTTTGAAGAGCGTGATCCGGTTAGGGTAAGACTGCGGCTTATATCGATATGTTGCTTGAATGTGAGCATAGACAATCCGCAGCATGGGCGCGATCGCGGACTCATCCAGTAGCCGCAGCCGAGCTTCGTCAGGCACGAGACTGGCGATCGTAGACCACTGCCAGCGAGACAGCCAAGAGTTCCAAAATTGAAGTCGATGAGTCGAGATCGCGCCATAGTCCAACAGAAACGGTAGCGTAGACCAGAGGACAGTTCCTAGGAGAAACTTGAGGCTTTGATAGAGAGATAGCTGGTTGTTGGAGACAGGAGCCGGAGTGTCGAGAATTGCCAACAGCGCGATTTGCTCACCTGCTTGGGTTAACTGTTGTGCCATTTCAAAGGCAACCATACCCCCAAATGACCAACCGCCAATTAAATAAGGTCCCTGAGGCTGAACGGTTTGGATTGCTTGAATGTAGTAGGCTGCGATCGCTTCAATTCGGTTCAACGGGGGCGATTTTCCATCTAAGCCTAAGGGTTGAAGTCCATAGAAACTGCGATCGCTACCTAAATGATGTGCCAGTTCCAGGTAGGGAAACACGACTCCAAACATCGGATGCACACAGAAGAAAGGCTGTTTACTTCCATCAAGTTTATCTCCAATAACTAAGGGGACTAATGGTGACCAAGCATTGATAGTATGAGCGTCGGGTTGTGGAGGTTTTGCTACAGAAATTTCTGGGAGGATTTGAGAATTACTATTATCTAAGATTAATCGTGAACGACGATGAGCAGCCCTATCTAGCCGAACAAAGGGCGGGATTTTGGACTTTGAAGTGGTGTCGCGCAGGGTTTCAAGCAGGGGAGCGAGTTGGGCGATCGTAGGTGCTTCAAACACGCTCTTCAAGGGTAGTTCTAGTCCAAAGACATCGCTAACACGAGAGATCATTTGCGTGGCTAGGAGGGAATGTCCACCCAATTCAAAAAAGTTGTCGTGAGTGTTGATATGCTGAAGCCGCAGAAGTTCTTGCCAGATATCAATGAGGGTCAATTCTGTTGATGTTGATGCTGGGTGGCTACGGTTCACGCTTGGCGCGATCGCGGCGTTAGAGGAGTAGAGTATGCCTTCGTTCACTGAGATATGGCGATTTTGCTCTGCAATACTCACGCGATCGATCTTGCCATTGGCGGTTAGAGGAAACGCTGCCAATGGCACAAAAGCGGAAGGCACCATATAGTCAGGTAGAGTTTTTCTGAGATGTTGACGAAGTGCTGGAATGAGTTGATGAGCGAATTGAGATTGAAGCGGATCGTTCGTATAGTGATTATCGAATTGATGCTCCGAAGTTGGTAAATCAAGTCTTGCGTTAATATCTATATCAATGCCTTGTCGAGTCAACTGTACGTCATAATCTCCGGTATGGGTTTGAGTTGACCACGTAATTTCTATGGTATAAGGCAGCACGGCTTCTAAATCCCACCAATCTTGAGGAGCTATCGCTTGTTCAGTGGAACTCTGCAATAGATCTCGCATTCGCCCAACCGTTTTTGGTGCTGCTCTACTGCTTAACCAGTTTGCAATCTTGACAGCCGCATTAACCCGACTGTTTACAACATTTGTAATTATCAATATTTCTGGTTGATTCTCAATAAGATGCCGTTGAATTTCCTCAACTGTAATAGGATTCAGCTTCCAGTTATGGGGTTGAATAGAGGAACGCAATGTGGATGGGGCCGCACTTGGAATCTTTCTCAGATGTAATAAAACGTTATAGCGAAATTGCGTCATTTCATTGGGGCTGTGACCCCGTGAGAGCCGGATTTGTACCTGCTGAATTTGGGAGAATTTATCGCATAGGGCATGAAAGAAGGCGGGAGCGATCGCCAGTTCAGGTTCCTCAAATCGCGATCGCTCTACTTGATACTGAAGTTGGGTGCGTTCGATGTTTGCATCTGCCTGAGAAAATTTCATCCAAGCATGAAAAGCATTTAGTAGAGGTAAACTCCGAACATCACCAATCATCAAAACGCCATCGATCGCCACAGTTTGGATCGCACTTTCTAGCACCTGCATCAGATAATCTACGCTTGGAAAATACTGCACAATAGAGTTCAAAATTACGACATCAAAAGATGTATTATCAATCCCTTCAAAGTCATTTGCCATAAGGGGTAATAGCTCGACTTGAGGAAGGTTACGATCCTCTAGTTGATGTTGAATTGCTTCTAAAGAAATCGTTGAGAAATCGGTTCCCACATATTTTTGACAGTGAGGCGCGATTTGAAACAGTAATAACCCAGTGCCACAGCCGATTTCTAGTACCCGTTTTGGTTTAAGGGCGAGAACTTGCTGAACGCGATCGCGAACCCACTCTTGCATTTGCTCCAGCGGAATTGGTTCTCCGGTATAGCTGCTATTCCAGCCTGTGATGTTAACGTTTTGAGTTTTAAGGGTTGAATTTTGAGTGCGATCTAAAGACTCATAAGTTTGGTTATAAAGGGTTTGCCAATATTGGATTTGTTGCGTTTGCAGAGATTGTAGAATAGTGTGTTGAAAATGCTGGTGATTTGCACAAGCAGTTCGCTGGATGGAATCAAGGCTGAAATATGCAGTTAGGCGCATCTCGTTAGATGATTCTCCAGCGGCAATCACAACCGCCTCTTGGATAGCTGGATGGGCTTGTAGCGTTGCTTCAATTTCGCCTAACTCGACCCGAAAACCCCGGATTTTAATTTGTTGATCCACTCGACCTAGAAACTCGATCGCGCCATCAGATCGATATTGAGCGCGATCGCCAGTCTTATAAAGTTTTGAGTTTTCAGTTTTGGGTTTTGAGTTGAATGGATCATCAATAAACTGCTTTGCCGTTAGCTCTGGACGGTTGAGATAGCCCTGTGCGAGTCCTTTGCCACTGATATATAACTCGCCTGGAATGCCTGTAGGAACTGAATTTAAGGCGGCATCCAGAATGTATACTTGAGTATTGAGGATGGGGCGACCGATGGTGAGTGGATGATCGCCTGGATGGAGTTCCGCAACCGTTGCCCAAATCGTGGTTTCTGTTGGACCATAGGCATTAAAGAAGCGGCGATTGGCTGCCCAGCGATCGACTACTTGACTAGAACAAGCTTCTCCACCCGTAATCAGAACTTGTAGAGTGGGAAGTTCTGCAAACGGTAACACCGCCAATACTGCTGGAGTGAGCAGAGCATGAGTAATCGCATGATCGTGAAGGAATTGTACCAGCGCGATTCCGGGTAGCTGAGCAGCTTTGGGCGGAATATACAACGTGCCGCCGCAGCCAAAGGCTAATGCAATCTCGAAAATAGAGGCATCAAAACTAAGAGAACTGAATTGCAGAATTCGACTCTCGCGGCATGGGTGGAAGATGCGTTGAGCCTCAACGACGTTACATAACCCTCGATGCGTTAAGAGAACGCCTTTAGGGTTGCCCGTAGAACCGGAGGTGTAGATAACATAGGCAAGATGATCAGGAGTGAGGGATGTTTCTTGATCAGGTTCTATTAGCGGTAAGGGTTGATCTAAACAAAGAATTTTTGCTGATGATATGGGTAGAGACTCGACTAGCCAGGATTGAGTTAGCAGAATCGAAACCTGCGTATCAGTTAGCATGAAGAGAAGTCGATCGCTCGGATAATTTGGGTCAAGCGGCACATAAACTCCACCTGCCTTGAGAATTCCTAGAATACCAATCACTAGATCGATAGAGCGATCGACACATAACCCAACGAGAGCATCGGGCTGGACTCCCATTTGTCTCAACGTTTGTGCCAAATCATCGGCTTGCTGGTTGAGTTCTCTATACGTCAGCGATCGCGACTCTGAGACAACGGCGATCGCCTCTGGAGTCTGTCTTGCGTGTGCTTCAAAGAGGTGATGAAAACAGCGATCGCGGGTATCATCTGTGCAAGTCTGGTTCCATTCAACTACAATCTGTTGATGTTCTGCGGATGTGAGCAATGGCAAGTCAGATAGCCGCGCATCAGGATTATCGACAATGCCTTGTAGTAGAGTTTGAAAATGTTCGATGAGGTGACCGATGCGATCGCGATCAAACATTTCAGTACTGTAAGAGATGAAGCCGCTTAAGCCTGTCTGAGACTGCCACAGGCTCCGCAATCCGTGGGTTGGCTCCCATAGGTGAACCTCTAAATCAAATCGAGTGCTACCTGATTCTAACGGTGCAGGTTCTAGCGTTAATCCCGGTAGTTCTAAGGGCTGCATCGGCGCATTTTGCAGCGCTAAGGCAACTTGAAACAGCGGATTGCGGCTGAGATCTCGCTCTGGATCTAATTCTTCTACCAACTTTTCAAAGGGCAAATCTTGATGTGCATAGGCTTCGAGGGCAACATTCTGAACCTGCTTCAATAATTCTCGAAACGTGGGGTTTCCTGATAAATCCGATCGCATCACTACACTATTCACAAAAAAACCGATCAGCCCCTCTAGCTCGCTGCGATGACGATTGGCGATAGGCGATCCAATTGCGATATCGTCCTGTCCTGTATATCGATATAGCAGCGTTTGAAAGGCTGCCAGCAGAGTCATAAACAATGATGCGCCGGATTGCTGGCTCAAGTCTGCGAGTGACTGAGTGAGCGTGGGGGAAAATTGCACTGGGTAGGTTGCACCCCGGTAGGTTTGAACCGCAGGACGAGGGCGATCGCTGGGCAGATCTAATCCGGGTAAATCCTGTAGTTGCTTGCGCCAGTAAGCGAGTTGTTTCTCTAACACCGCTCCCTGCAACCAGTGACGCTGCCAGTTGGCAAAATCGGTGTATTGAATCGGTAAGGGCGGTAAGTTGGGCGATCGCTGCTCAACAAATGCCGTGTAGAAACAAACCAGTTCTTGGATTAATACGCCCAATGACCAACCATCCGCCACAATATGATGCAGTGTCAACAACAAAATCGACTCAGTTGGAGCAAATTGCAGTAGGGTCACTCGTAGCAGCGGATCAGCCGTCAGGTTAAACGGGCGCTGGGCTTCAGTCGTGGCTAACTGTTGAGCGATCCGTTCTCGCTCCTGCACTGCAACCGATTGGAGATTCACTACAGGCAATGTGATCGCTAGATGAGGGGCAATTACTTGAATCGGTTGCCCATTCGCGATCGTAAATGTCGTGCGAAGAGCCGCATGACGACGCCCAATTTCATTAAACGATCGCGCTAATGCTGTTTGATCGAGCATCCCTGTTAAGCGAATCGCCGCAGGCACGTTGTAGAAAGGGTTATCGGGAGTAAGTTGATATAAAAACCATAATCGCTGTTGAGCAAAAGACAGCGGAAAAACTTTTTCTTGAGTCGTGCTTTGAGTAATAGGTTGGATGGTTGAGGTCAATGGAATCGACTGCAAACGTGAGTGATGTAAATAGGCAATCAATTCGGCTTTGCGATCGGCTAATTCTTGGCGCAATTCGGGTGTCAATGTTCCTTCTGGAGCGTTACAGCGCAACCGCATCTTATCTAACGATGCAGATTGTTCGCCCTCAACAAAAAGTTGCACGTCCAGGCTTTTTAAATGGGAAATAAACTCAGCGATCGCCCGATTTGTCATAGTTCTATCTCCTCACGAGGATTGAGCAAATGATTGAAATCTGCTGGTGTGGTCGATCTCAACACTTCAATTCTTTGGGCGAGTTCTGCGATCGTTGGAGCTTCAAACACACTCCGTAGCGGCAGTTCTACCCGAAAGCGATCGCAGATGCGCGAGACAAGCTGAGTCGCCAGCAGGGAATGCCCACCCAATTCAAAAAAATTGTCGTGAATTCCTACTTGATTGTGCCCGAGGAGTTGAGTCCAAAGTTCGACTAGAGAAGCTTCTACCGAGGTTGTCGGTGCCATGGTTAGATCGACCTTCACAGTGCTTAGATTGGGCGGGGGTAGTGCCTTTTGATCCACTTTGCCGTTAGCGGTTAATGGGAAAGCTTCTAACAGGACAAAGGCGGCAGGCAGCATATAAGCCGGGAGTTTTGATTTGAGAAACGATCGCAGATCCAGTTCAGCCGAGATCGCCGATATGGGAACAACATAGGCAACGAGTTGACGATCTTGATCGATCTCACGGACTACAACGACTGCCGTTTGTATCAGCGGATGTTGAGCCAAAACTGTCTCGATTTCGCCTAACTCTACCCGAAATCCTCGAAGCTTGATTTGATTATCCGTTCGTCCCAAAAACTCAAGATTGCCATCAGGTCGGTATAGAGCGCGATCGCCAGTTTTATATAGTGCAGAGTTCGGAGTAACTCCTTCGGAGACGCTACGCGAACGGAGTATAGAGTTCAATAAGTTTTGTGGTTCCGTACTTTGACCCTTACATACCGCATTCATAAACCGCTCTGCTGTCAACTCTGGACGATTCAAATATCCTCGTGCTAGCCCCGCTCCACCTACATAAATTTCGCCGCTCACGCCTGCTGGAACTGGATTCAAGTTTGCATCCAACAGATACACTTGAGTATTTGCGATCGCCTGACCAATCGGAATCATTGTCGCGTTTTCTGGAACGTCTTGTACCTCATACCAAGTGGAAAATGTCGTGTTTTCGGTGGGTCCATAGACATGAATCAGATGTTGAGGTTTGCCCTGTTGCACCACCGATCGCACACAATCGACATTCACCATTTCGCCACCAAACAGAAGATAGGTGAGCGATCGAAAAGCGTCGGGAATTTGACTCGCGATTTGATTAAATAAGGCAGTGGTCAGAAACAGAATGCTAATCTGATGCTGCTGTAATTCAGTCACAAACTCAATCGGTGAAAGCGTAGTTTCTCGCTCAATCCCAATCAGTTGGGCACCCTTGAGCAATGCGCCCCACACCTCAAACGTGGCGGCATCAAACGCGAGGTTGGCGACTTGGGCAACGCGATCGCCCGGTTCAATCTGCACATAGTTGGTTTCACACACCAATCGATTGACTGCTCGATGCGACACCATCACCCCTTTTGGTGTTCCGGTTGAGCCAGAGGTATAGATTACATAGGCAAGCTGATCAGAGGTGCAAGAGGTAGACAAATTTTCATCTGACTCTTGGGCGATCGCGCCCCATTCTTGTTCGAGGCAGATCACTGTCGTTTCAGTGATGTTGAGCGCATCGACCCAATTTGCTTGAGTCAGTACTATCCTAATTCCGGCATCCTCTATCATCAAGTGCAGGCGTTCCGGCGGATAACTGATATCAAGCGGCACATAAGCCCCGCCCGCTTTTAGCACCGCTAGCATTGCCGCGATCGCTTCGATACTTCGTTCTAAGCAAATCCCAACAGGCGTTTCAGCCTCGATCCCTAGTCGTTGTAGATATCGTGCCAGTTGATTACTACCCTGATTTAAAGCCTCATAGGTGAATGAGCGATCGCCATAGTTGACCGCGATCGCGGTTGGTCTTTGTCTCACCTGCGCTTCAAATAAATGATGAATACATTCGTTTGCCGGATAGCTAGATTGATGCGAATGCCACTGCTGGAGCAATTCTCGTTGTTCTGTAGTGGTTAATAAAGGCAACCTAGAAAGAGGAGCCTCTGGATTTGCCACAATCCCCTCCAGTAAGGTTTGAAAATGATGTCGCAAAGCTGCGATCGTCATCGAATCAAATAAATCAGTGTTGTAGACAATCACTCCGCGTAATCCATCAGACTGCTGCCAACCCTTGCCCCATAGGTTCCGAAAGTTATCCGCACACTTCCACACATATAGCTCCAGGTCAAAGCGAGAAGTTTTCGTTTCCAACTCCACCGGGCTAAGGATTAAGCCCGGTAACTCTAGCTGCGCCATGGGTGTATTTTGTAGCGCAAACACCACTTGAAACAGCGGATTTTGACCCAGACTGCGAATCGGTTGTAGTTCTTCTACCAGTTTCTCAAACGGTAGATCTTGATGAGCATACGCCGCCAAGGTGACCTCTTTCACCCGGTCTAACACCTCGCAAAACGGGGGATCACCTGCCAAATCGGTTCGCAACACCAAGCTATTCACCAGAAACCCGATCAACCCTTCTAGCTCGCTGCGATGACGATTGGCGATCGGCGACCCGATCGCAATATCAGGTTGCCCTGTGTATCGATGTAGCAACGTCTGAAACGCCGCCAGCAATGTCATAAACAGCGTTACACCCGACTGCTGACTTAAGTTCTCTAGGGCATCCAACAAGCTCTGCGGCAGTTCCAGCAACTGACTAGCGCCCTGATGCTTGGGAACGAATGAATCCGCCAGACGAGATGCACCGGGCAAATTGAGCGGCGGCACATCCTTTAACTGCTGCTTCCAGTAGCGTAACTGCGTGTTCAGCACCTCTCCCTGCAACCACTCCCGCTGCCAGTGGGCAAAATCGGCATACTGAATCGGCAATTCCGGCAATACAGCCGATTTTCCTTGCACCATTGCCGTATATAGTTCGCCTAACTCCCGGATTAAAACGCCGCTCGACCACTCATCAAAAATGATGTGGTGCAATGCTATCAACAATAGATGTTCAGTCTTGTGTAATTGCCACAGTTGCACTCGAAACAGTGGCTCTTTGTTGAGGAAAAACGGCTGCTGAATTTGCTGCTGAATTTGTTGAAGTGCGGTGTCTTCGCGAAGTGGGGTTGGCACTGTTTGCAAATCGATCGCGGGTAATGAAACTTGCCGCGTCGGGCTAATCACTTGCACTAATTGCCCGTTTACTACATCAAATGTAGTTCTGAGGCTTTCGTGACGATAGACGATCGCTTGAATGCTCTGATGCAGCCGCGATCGCTGGAGCGCACCCGTGAGCCGAAAGACCAGCGGAATCAGGTATAAGCCGCTAGGAAGCAACTGTTCGATAAACCACAAGCGTTGTTGAGCAAACGAGGCTGGAAAGATGAAGACATCTTCCTCAACAGGCTCTTGATAGGGATCGTTTACAGTCATTTATACCTGCGTCTTTTCAACCTCACTCTGTTGTAGAGGAAAACGTGACTGAAGAATTATGCTTCAAGATAGATTTTTGGCAACGGATGAATAGTTATGACACAAAGATCCTTGAGAAATAAAAATAACGGATGGTTGTTGTCTTGATCTTCCCTTGTACTTTTAACCCCATGAAGTTAATGAATTATGGGTGTCAGTGCTGGGTTAAAACCATAATTTTAGAGACTTTTGGGTGCGATTCCCTTTGGGAGTCCTTCGGATGGCTTCGCCAACGTGGAACGAATCGCTTAACCATCGATCGCGGTCAAAATGCGGGTTGCTTCAGCGCATAAGCTTTCGTGACGGGTGCCATTACTAGCCAGTAAGCCGCCCCATTGAGTCACATCTTCGCGGTTATACAGTAAGGGCGTACCGTCAAAATGGGTGAATTTGCCGCCTGCTTCGGTCAAAATCAGTTCTGGAGCCGCGAGATCCCAATCTTTAGGAGCCGATGAGCCGGAGAGGGAAAGATAGATATCAGCATATTGATCCGCGATCGCCGCGATTTTGCCGCCCAAACTGCCTACGGATTTTTGAGTCTGACAAGGAAACTGCTGCATCAACTGGTTAAACCGATCGCTGCGATGGCTGCGACTCGTGACTACGATCATCTGCTCAAATTGGTTGCGCTGAGACACTTGGACTGGGGCGATCGTGCCATCTTTTTGTTCTACAAATGTGCCGCTACCGATCGCTGCAAAGTAGAGCCGACTGACTGCGGGGCAAGCCACCACCGCCAGCACCGGACGCTGATCCTGCACCAGCGCAATATGTACCGCAAATTCCCCGGTTTTTTGAATATATTCCTTAGTGCCATCCAGCGGGTCGATGATCCAAACGAACGATTTCTCTAAGCGATCGCTGGCAGGCTGAAGCTTATAAGTTTCTTCCGTCAGATAGCCAAACTCCTCAGTGCCTAAGCTAGCGTGAAGATTACTCAAAATGTAGTCATTGGCAGCAGCATCCGCAATAGTGACCGGTCCATCTGCCAAATCCTGCACCTCAAGATCCGATTGTTGCGTCTCCAGCAAAATATCTCCCGCGCCCCAACCCACCGTACGGGCGATCGCCAGCAATTCCTGCAAATTTCCATCTATCATGTCGCTCCCCTCCTGCATCGCTCCAATCACACTATCACTATGAGGTTTCAGGTTTCAGGGGTCGGGGGGCAGGTGAAACTATTCACCACCCGCTATCCGCCATTCGCTATTCGTCATTCGCTATTCGTCATTCGCTATTCGTCATTCGCTATTCGTCATTCGCTATTCGTCATTCTTTCATCCACTGGCGAGTGCCAAAATGCAAACACGATCGCGCAGCGACTTGAGCCGCCTTATCAAGGGCTTCTATAAAATTAGTTTGCAAAATGAAATAGCAAAATGCACCGTGAAAAATGTCGCCTGCGCCCAAGGTATCGACGGGCTGAATTTTGGGAACAGGAAGGTAGCCTGTTTGATCGCGATCGCGATACCAAATCGGCTGCTCTCCGCAAGTGATGGCACCGTGAGAAATGTTTAAGTTGTTCAAATAAGCCACTACCTCCAGTTGGGTATCGCAGTGGGGCGGATGAAAATTAGCAGAACAAATGGCGTAATCGATCAGCGGCAGCACCGTTTCCAAGCCTGGTTTCCAACTGCCACCGTCTAGCACAACCGGAATGTTGAGCGTTTTGGCTTGCTCAGCGATCGCCCTGCCGACTGCCAGTTGATGTCCATCCAACAGCACAATATCTACATCTTCCAAAACATCGGCGGGAATTTGAGCGGGTGTTGCCTGAAGTTTGGCAGCGTTAATTGAGATAACAGCGCGATCGCCCGTTGCCTTCGTCACGATAATAGAAGACACGGGCGGCGACTCAGCCCATGCCGAATCGAGATCCAACAACGCCACGTCACACTGCTGCAAATCTGCCACAATTAACTGCGTCATCGGGTGACAGCCCACCACGCTTAGCAGACTTGCCTGCCCCCCTAAAGCGCCAAATGACACAGCCGCATTCGTCGCCGGACCGCCAGCCGCCGTAGTATAGTCCAAAGCCACCAGCTTTTGATTTGGCGGCGGCGGCTCCATCACCTGATAGATTAAATCCAGCGTCGTCACTCCAACAAACAGTCCATGCATTACGCGGTTAACCATAGGGTGGCATTAGCGACACCGTAACGCACCTATCAAACAATTTATATTGAAAAAATCGTGCCATCTGATCCTAAACCAGGAACGCTATATATTGTGGGAACGCCGATCGGCAACCTGGAAGACATGACCTTCCGGGCAGTGCGGATTTTGCAAGCCGTGGACGCGATCGCCGCTGAAGATACGCGCCACACGGGAAAACTGCTGCACCATTTTCAAATCACCACCCCCCAAATCAGCTATCACGAACACAACCGCATGACTCGCACTGGAGAACTGGTGGAACGACTGCAACAAGGTCAGGCGATCGCCTTGGTGAGTGATGCAGGGATGCCAGGAATTTCCGATCCGGGTTATGAGTTGGTCAAAGCCTGTGCGGATGTGAGGATTCCTGTCGTACCAATTCCGGGCTGTAGTGCAGTGGTGGCAGCCTTAATCGCGTCTGGGTTACCCAGCGATCGCTTTGTGTTTGAAGGCTTTCTACCTGCGAAAACCAAAGACCGCCGCGCCCATCTGGAACAACTCACATCTGAATCGCGCACCCTGGTTTTTTATGAAGCGCCCCATCGATTACGCCAAACCCTGCAAGATTTGCGGATGTTGGGTGGCGATCGCCCAATCGTGTTGGCACGAGAACTCACCAAACTGCATGAAGAATTTTGGCGCGGCACCATTGCTGACGCGATCAAACACTACCGCGATCGGGAACCCATGGGTGAATTCACCCTAGTGCTTGCGGGTGCAGAACTCAACCCACTTATCCTATCAGACGATGCCCTCAAAGCCGAACTGCAAGTCCTCATCAACCAAGGAATTTCTCGCTCCGAAGCCAGCCGCCAACTTGCCCAGCAAACCGCCCTGCCCCGCCGCCAAATCTACCAGCTAGCCTTGTCTTTGCCAACTGATCTCTAAAACTTTATCGGGATTTCATCTAATCAGTGTAGTGCCTCCTTTCATCTGGGAATACTAGACACAATTCAGATCATCAACCCTCATGCAAAAGCTAATTGGCATTCTGTTTCTACTTGCAGGCACTTACGTCTTGGGTCAAAATGTGGTTTTTTCGACCTATTTCTCGCCATTTTTCTGGGGGAATCTACCAGCAGTTGGCTCTATTTTGTCCTTGATGATTGGGATTGTCTGTTTAGTAATTTTTCCAAGGCAAACCAAAAGTTTTGGCTGGATTTTCCTCATGGCAGGAATTGTGTCAGTCTTTCTTAGAAGTGGTGTATCCCTCAAGCCGACGAGCCTATGGAATTTTGTGCTAGCGTTTACCGCTCTCACCGTTGGCTATCGGCTATTGACTGCTCGTCGCCTAAGATTTTGATAGATCTGCATGGTAAAAAAGATTAGCATTGCTGAATGCTAATGTGACCTGATATGCAACTTTCCTAAAACACCTAATCCTATGTATTTGGCTTGTTTAAAGACTAGCTTGCTTGGCAGGTGCGGCTCCTTCACCAACGCTTTTGGCAACCTCTACGCCGTTCTCTTCCAAAATGACAACAGGAACAGACCCTGCCCCCATTTCAATTCGTTTGATCAACACTTTGCCACCAGAAACTCGCTGTCCAACGCCGACATAGCGGCTTCCTGGATCACCTGGCGCGATCACAATGGCTTGGGGAGTGTTACCAACAAACACCACGCCAGTAATTTCGACAGCAGTAGCAGTGGTGGTTGAAGGTGGCACCGGAGCCGCAGGCAGAACAGGGGGAACATTAAAACCTAGCGGCGCGCCTTCAGCGGTTGGCAGCGTAGGACGCTCTTCTAATGAAATGGGAGGAATTAGAGGACCGCTGGCGATCGGGCTATTTGCCTGAGTACTGGTTGGCTGTGTGCCGGGTCTAGATGGTTGTGCGCCTGTCCCAGGTGCGCCTGCTTGGGGTAATCCGGCAACCGTGGGTACTGGTTTTACAGGATTAGTGGTGGGTCTAGGTAAGGCGGGGGGAAGCCCAACAAATGGGTTTCTATTTTCGCTATTTCTAATTTCAGATTCAACCTGCTTTGCACGTTCCGCTGCATTGGTGGGTTGAATGAGTCCTGCGACTGCGCGAGTGGGTTGCTTTTTTTGAACAACCAAGGGCTGGGCGACTGGGGCAGGGACAACTGCGGGGGCGGGGGTAGTAGCCGCAGGATCGGGGGATGGGGTGCTAGCCGTGGGGGTCGTAGTGTCTTCAGAGCTACAACCAGCGATCGCAATTGTGACAGCCCCAATCAATGCAACTAGTCTTTGCGAACCCATGATTTCAATCCTCCAACTACTTTAGTTCCAAGATAACTCTAATCAGATTCATCTGTCGAAAATCATAAATTTCGCAAGTGAGATTTTTCACTTTTGAAGGAACAGTTAGCACATTAAGGAACAGTTAGCACATTGTTGATATTCTATGAATCGATTGTTGTGAAAACAAGCCTCCATTTACCTAACCTCTATTTACCTAATAAGATAGGATCTAAATAAGATAGGGCATCTTAATCCGTTAATCTATAGATAAATCACAGATAGGTTACTTTCCAGTCTTCGCAACGCTTAAGTTGATCCTCCTAATTAAACGAGTAGATCGACTAGGATAGGCATCTTTAATATGAAGAATTACTTTAGTCCAGGCTTCTTACATAAGGTTTGAGTGATTCTCGTAAAAATTGGATTTCTTGTTTAAAGCAGGTAAATTTTGCCAACTGGGGAAGAATGATTGCAGTTGAGAAGACAGTTTCGTATTCTTATTGAATGGACACTTTACGCTTGAAACATCATTGGCTTAAAAAACTCTAAAACTCTGTTGATTTGGGCGAATCGTTCTTGACAAAATTTTGAGGAGGCAAAATGAGAAGTTGCTCGAAACCCTATATTCAGTCGGCTCATCAGGGAATGGTTTTAGCAATCGTCAGTACTTTGTTTGGATTGAGTAACATTGCGCCTGTTTATGCAAAATATGGCTATCTTGAACTGAAAGATGCGGATGAAAATATTTGGCGATGCGAAGGACAATTTCAGGGAAATAGTGGTCAAGGAATTTGTGTCAATCAATCTGAAAAAGCAGTTGGCGAACCCTATAAATACTATCGTGGACAAATTCGGAATAGAACCTTTGACGGGAATGGCACACTTGTCTATGACAATGACGATCGCTATCAAGGGCAAATGAAAAATGGGCGACCCAATGGCAAAGGAGTGTTCTTAGCAGTCGCCGAAAATCGCCGTTATGAAGGAACTTTTCGGAATGGAGAGTTTCATGGGCGCGGTACTTATAGTTTTGCTAATGGCGATCGCTATGTTGGGCAATTTGCCGGCGGACAGCCTCACGGAATTGGCAAATTTTCCTTCTTCAAAGATGGCAAAGTTTCCTACTCTTACAATGGACAGTTTTATCTCGGTGTGATTAATGGTAAAGGGGTGGTTACCAATGCTGATGGTACGGTTTGTAATGGCGTTTTCTTCAACAATACTTTGAGCGGAAAAGGCACCTGCACCTTTCCACGGGAAAGCACATTTCAATCCTATACGGGGGAACTTTATAACGGTCGTCCAAATGGACGCGGAACTGTTATCTATGCGAATGGCAAACGATATACAGGTGAATTTCGCGAAGGAAAGCCAGGATTATCAAAAGATGGCGGCAGCTAATGCAATTCGCGTTTGTTCTTGTTAATTGAACTGAGCGCTAATCGAAAGCAAACCTTAAAAACAAGCTATGGATAAGGTAGGTATTCTGCAAAGGTGATATTGACATTAGCTGCGATCGCGAACCCGTTTCAACAAGTGCCTGTGGATCGCTCGTTGCCAAGTAGCCCGCTCGAATGCCTCCTTATTTTTTAAGCCGTCCACAGAAAATAAGGCAGTTAGAGAAAGAGTACTTCCTTATTTGTAGCGCTCAAAAACTAAATTGCAGAACGATCGCAATGGCGATCGCGGCAACGGCTCCAATCAAAGTATTCACCACATTCACTAACTCATTGCTGAGCCACTCAACCTGAGTTTGCAAGGTTGCGCCAATGACGCTTTCGATATTGGTCGCAATAAATGCAGCAATCATGCAAATAATAATTTCACTGGGTGTAATCAGACCGACCTGCCAACCGATTAGGGCGATCGCCATAGAGGCGATGATACCTGCTGCCGTTCCTTCTAGGCTGATCGCCCCCTCAGTTCCACGGGGAACGGGTTGTAAAGTTGTAATCAAAAATGTGCGTTTACCGTAGGCTTTCCCAATCTCACTCGCACAAGTATCTGATAGCTTCGTACTAAAACTTGCCACATAACCTAACGCTAGCAGCCGTGCAATTAGCAAAGTAGATGGACTTGACACCAGAAAACAAATCAAAATGCCCACTGCACATAAAGCGGCTGTAAAGGCTGAACCCCAGACGTTTTCAGGTCCGCGTGCGCCCGATCTCTTTTCAGCAATGCCTTCCGCTTCTTTCTGGGCAATGCCAACTTTTGTGACCGCTGATCCCATCAAAAAGTAGAACATGACGACCGTATAGCCCGACCAGCCCAAACATCCCCAGATCAAAATCCCCAATGCCCATGCATGAACTAAACCCGAAGGGGTCAGCAGTTTTTTCGGCACAATCCACGCGATCGCTGCTAAAACCGTATTTAAGACAACTGCAATCATCCAGCCATTGAGAGACGGTATAGCGTAGAGAAAATTAGGATTCGCATCAATCATGGCTTTGCATTTGCGAATAACGACAACATCCCTCCTATCTTAAAGTGCAGCGTCAGGAGTACGGAGTTTAAAATTCAAGCAGTACTGGTCTTCTAACTATTGATTGCGCGTATCCTCAGCCTTTGCCTAGAGTTACCCCTCCATCCCTCTACCCTTTCACTTCTCTTATGTCTCACTCCCTATTTCATCTTGCTTTTCCAGTCAGCAATATCTTCGACACTAAGCGGTTTTACGTGGATGGCTTGGGGTGCCAAGTTGGGCGAGAAAATGCAGCATCGATCATTTTAAACCTCCGTGGAAATCAACTGGTTGCCCATGTAACCCAGGAACCGCTTAGTCCACAACAAGGCATCTATCCACGGCACTTTGGGCTAATCTTTACGGATGAAGCAGAGTGGCGATCGCTATTAGAGCGGGCAGAGCAACACCAACTTCATTTCTACCAATCCGCTAAATACCGATTTTCAGGAACATCCCTAGAACACTCCACTTTCTTTCTAGAAGATCCGTTTTTTAACCTGTTGGAATTTAAACATTATCGGTATTCTGAGGCAATTTTTGGAGAGACAGCATTCGGTCAAATTGGAGATGCGGAGTCTTAAAACGATATGGCAAACGTAAGCGGCAGTTGGCTTGGAACCTATTGGCAAAACGCTAATCCTACTCGATTTGAGGTCACGTTTGTGCAAGCAGGAAATACAATTAATGGCAGTATTTTGGATGATAGTCCACTCTTGGGGGAAGCCAAGGCAGCAGGTGAAGTAATTGGGCGAACCATCCGCTTTACAAAGCAATATTTGACCACATCACTCTATCCCATTATCTATTCAGGACTGGTTGCTGAAGATGAAAATTCGATGCAGGGTAGCTGGACGATTCAAGGACTCGAATCGGGCACTTGGGAGGCTCATCGCAGTGACGATGATTTAGTCGCTGAACTACAAAACCGACGGTTAGAAGCTATGCCGTTGGGAAGATGGTAAAGACGCAACAAAAATGAATATTCTAGTAGCCCTGAGCCTGTTAAACCACTTGACTAATCGTTGAACGGTAGCGCAAGGTGGCTCTTGATAGTTGAAACTGAATAGCTGAAATGAATTTTGGTGAAGAAATGTAGATAAATCTTGCTTGTTGTTCCCATAAACTCTCATAATCAATCACACGGTCATCTTGGTGGCGATCGCGCTATTTTTTTTAAGTAAGCAATCAGCAGCTTCAGCAGTTAGTGACAGTATGGTCTTACCTTACCCTAGTGGTATTTTAGACAAGCAACTTCTTAATTGTGAGAAATAATCATTTAGATGAAATTACTTAACAGAAGTTTTCCGCTAGGTGAGCGATCGCTGCTAATACACAGGTTTTGTAATATTTTTTTACACTTCGTCTCAAAGCGTCAGAACGTCAGGAGCAATTTTCATGAGCGGCATTATCAATTTCATTAAAAATCTAGTGGGTGGCATTTTTGATTTTCTTGGTGGACTTTTTAGCAAAAAGCCAGCCCTAGAAGGTGGAACGAATCAATCAGGTAAGAAGGGCAACTCAGGATACTTTTTAGAATTTGCTGACTCTCAGTCAGCAAATCCCGCAGCCGCAAACCCATCGGCAGCGATCTCATCGGGCAACGGAGCAGCCCCGACCGAACCCAAAAAATCCACCCGTAAGGAACAGTTAGCCGCAGCAAAAGCAGCTTCCAATAGTAATTCTGCTACGACTACGACTGCTACAAAAGCACCTGCTAAACCAAAATCAGTTCCGGTCGAGGCTGTGGTAACGGTTCCATCGGAAGTTGGATTTGCATCAAAATATCCCATTCAAATTAGTGGCGGTCGCCGTCGCCCCGGTGCCAACATGAATTCCTATCTGGATATGGCTCGCCAGATGAAATAAGTTTTTCTATTTGGATATAGTTCTAGAAAGGCTTGGCAGTGCCAAGCCTTTTTTGTGAGCAATTTTTCAGGCACCGTTCCCCTCTGCATAGAAAACTCGGTATGCTGGGGTTTATAAACATTAACATTTCTTTCTTTTACTCTCAGAATCCGTGCAAGAAGACCCTAGATTAATTATCGATTTAGTCACTGTGCTTGCGGCAGCGGCGGCAGGTGGACTTTTGGCAGCGTTGTTGCGACAACCCATTTTGCTGGGTTATCTAATCGCTGGAATTGCGATCGGTCCGGCTGGGTTGGGGCTAATTAAAGAATTGGTACAAGTGGAAACGCTGGCGCAGTTTGGGGTTGCCTTTTTGCTGTTTGCCTTGGGGGTTGAGTTTTCATTTTCCGAACTGAACAAGGTTAAAGGCATTAGTTTAGGCGGGGGCGGACTGCAAATCGTTTTGACGATCGCCATTACAGCATTTGTCTCTCTCTCAGTAGGTTGGGTTACGTCTCTGCCTCAAGGCGTGTTTTTGGGAGCAATTTTGTCGCTCTCTTCTACGGCAGTGGTGTTGAAATGTCTGATGGAGCGGAATGAGACTGGCACGCCCCACGGACAGGTGATGCTGGGGATTTTGGTGGTGCAGGATTTGGCGCTGGGCTTAATGCTGGCGATTTTGCCTGCCTTAGACAAGCCACCGGAAGAACTGGGAGTGGCGATCGGTTGGGCGCTGTTGCAGACTGGGTTATTTGGTTTGGGCGCGATCGCCGCTGGAATTTGGGTGATTCCCCGTTTGCTGCGAGTCATAGCCCGCACTGAAAGCAAGGAACTGTTTTTGCTGTGTATCGTGGTGCTTTGCCTGGGTATTGCCTTATTGACAGAATATCTAGGGCTGTCGATTGAGATGGGCGCGTTTGTGGCAGGGCTGATGATTTCTGAAGTGGAATACTCGGATCAAACCCTGACCTATGTAGAGCCACTGCGAGATATTTTTGCGTCTCTCTTTTTTGCGGCGATTGGAATGTTGATCGATCCGGTGTTTTTATGGAACAACCTGGAACTGATTCTAGGGTTAGTGACACTGGTTTTTATCGGCAAATTTTTGATCATCACGCCCATCGTGCGGCTGTTTGGCTACCCACTCAAAACCGCGCTGATTGCTGGATTGGGGCTGGCACAAATTGGAGAATTTTCCTTTGTGCTGGCAAGCGAAGGGCAAACCCTGGGGCTGATTACGCGGGAAGTCTACCTGCTAATTCTGGGAACGACTGCCGTGACGCTGGTTCTCACTCCGTTTGTGTTGCGCTTAGTGCCTCAGTTGTTTATTTGGGCAGAAGCCGTTCCCTGGCTGAAGTCGTGGTTAGACGGCAGCGATTTACCTTTAGAAGTGTCTGAAAATATTCCCATGCAGCCGCATGTGGTGGTCTGTGGCTATGGGCGAATTGGTCGCAACATTGTGCGGCTATTGCGCGATCATAGCTACCCGGTGGTCGTAATTGATCAGTCGGAACGGTGTGTGCAAGAGTTGCGCGAGTTGAATATTCCTTATATTTATGGCAATGCTGCCAGTTTACATGTGTTGGAAAAAGCTGGAGTGACCACGGCAACAGGCATGGCGATCGCCCTCCCCGACCCGATGAGTACTCGCCTGTGCCTCAAACGCGCCCTAGAACTCACGCCCGATCTAGATGTTGTTGTCCGCGCCAACCAAACTAAAGATATTGAACTGCTCTATCAGCTTGGCGCAAAAGAAGTGGTGCAGCCTGAGTTTGAAACCAGTTTAGAGCTTTCTTCCCACTTACTGACCGAGCTTGGCTTACCGCTGCCTGTGATTCAGCGAGAAATGCAGCTAATTCGCACGGCACATTACCAAGAGCTACGAACTGAGCGTCCTGCTTATCAAGTATCACGAGAGTTGAAAGAAGCGACCCAAGAGATGGGCAACCAGTGGTATCCTTTACCGCAAAAATCGCCCTTGATCGGTATGACCTTTGAGGAGACAAATTTACGACGCTTAACAGGGATCAGTCTGATGGCGATTCAGCGCGAAAGTGGCGAAGAAGTCGATTATCCTGATGCAAAAACGATGCTGCAACCGGGCGATCGCCTATTAGTTATCGGCGAACCGGAAGAATTGGCTGCTTTCGATGAACTAGCAAATGGGAAAGTGATGGTGCCTACCGAAAACGCCTCCTGCCAATGGCTGTTGCTGCCTGAAACGAGTCCGGTAGTGGGCAAAACCCTTGAAGAAGTTCACATTCGCCGTCAGTTTGGCGTATTGGTGCAGGCAATTCGCCGCGAAGGTCGATTTAATGGCTTTCCCGATGGAAAAAGTGATTTGCAAGTGGGCGATCGCTTACTGCTTTGCGGCAGTCTTTATTCACTCAATCAGGCAAGCCACTGGATCATTCCTCCCCAAACGGATCAGGTGCCCTTTCCCTTGCCTATGGTCAACATCAGCGATGCGATCGCAACGACTCAGGATGAACTAAGCACGGGCGTTTAGGGCGTTCGTTCTATTGGATGGAACTTTTAAGAAATGCCAGAGTACTGTAAAGGTGAAAAGCCGAATCTAAATAACAATCTTCTGCACGGGATAAAAAAAGCTGCGGCTTCAAACGGCTTAAGGGAACAATGAAATCATCTACGGTTTCAGAAAATGGGGTGAAGTCTGACCAAATAGGCGCTTGGGGCAATTGGTGATTGAGACAGGTGAGCAGGTGGTTCCAGCGTTGGCGAATGGTATCGGCGGCAAAGGACGCAAGTGCGCCTTGCTTAAAGTTATACCGACTGTCGTGTATCCGCAAAATGCAGCGACGCGATGGAATGTGCAAATCGCAAAAGTGAGCATAGTCTTCTATTTTATCTTTCCATTCCGGGCGATCGCGATAGCCTAACTCGACCACTTGCGAAAAGAGTGGCAGAATTCCTTCAACCCGTTGCGCCACTTCCGACCACGCAAACGACAAGGAACCCAACTGCCCACTCTCGTTTTTACACACCACAATAGGATTTGGCTCTAACGTAGTGAAGTGGCTAACATGAAAAACTTGAATCGCTTCTAGCTCTGACACTGCTGACCAAAAAACCGGAATTTCGGCTGCTTTTAAGGCTTGTCCTACTTCTTGCAAGTCGGCAAAAGCACCCGCTCGATACAGTTTCCAGCCACGACTAGGAAGTAAAGCTCTCGCGGTATACACATCCAAATTCATCACGCTGGCAAAACACTGCCCCAAATGACTCCGAGCTTCATTGGGAACCGCTGACAAAATCATAAATCCTGGGTTCGCACTACTCGGCTGTCGAGTGACCGCGATCGCCTGTGGTTTTGGCGGTTCTTTGTTCACTCCGCCCAATCGCTGCAACCCTTGACGCGCCTGAGCAATCAGCTTTGAGTTAGTTTGGCTTTTTAACAATTGCCGATAGATGCCCTCTGCTGCCTTGGTTTTGCCCGATACTTCTTGTAAACGCGCCACATACAACTGCACCCAAGGATCTTGGGGCGATCGCTTCAGCAATTCTTTTAACAACTGCGCCGCTGTCTGATAATCTTGGCGCTCAAATGCGGCGGCAACTTGGTCGAGCATAAAGGAGAAGAGGGAATAGGGAACAGGCTTCGACGTGAGCGCTCAGCCGAACGGGGGTAGGGAATAAATCGATGAATTTTGTACTCAACTTATCCTAACTCTTCATTACTCGCCATTCGTCACTCGTCATTCGCCCTTGCCATTCCTTGCATACACAGCAGCCATGAGAGAGATGGACACTCTTCCTAAATTGCACCGATTTCCTGAATTGCCAGTACCAAAAACTGAGTAGCGCGGTCAATTTGTTCTGCGGCTTGGTCGGTCGTGACAGCGTTCAGTTGTCCGTAATCACCAGTAGTTCGCAACTCCTGCGCTTCGATTAAGAATCGGTGAAAGTCAGGCGGGACTCGTTGAGGTTTGGCAAATTCTCGTCCAAAGGCAGAGATGACGGCGGAATGCTTAGGAAACGAGAGTCCCTTGCCCTCTAGGAATGCTTCCGCAATATAGAACATGCTGTAGTATGCGCGAGATGCGGCGTAATCTGGATAGTTGTTAGTCAGCAGAAGTTTTGCAGCTTCTAAACTTTGTTGGGCTTTGAGGAGAAGTTCTCGTTGTTCATCGGTCACAGCATAATTCCCTCTTTGCGAATATTGCGAAGTAGGGAGCCATTGCGGGTTTGGTAGTGGTTTTCATCCATAAAGAGGCAACTAATCACCACATCATAGTGAAGGGAGAGATCGGCGATCGCCTTGCCAGTGTGTTTGATTTCTTCACCCGGATTGACGGGAGACTTTAGCACCACCAGCACATCAATATCTGACCCTAGTTCGGCATCGCCACGAGCTTGAGAACCAAAGAGGGTAAGGTGAAGCAGACGATCGCCATATACACCAGTGAGTTCCTGTTTGAGACGGGCAAGGATGGGGCTGAGTGTAATATTCATGACGCTGAGGGCGATCGCAAATCTTGGTTCCATTCTAGCGGGGCGATTCGTGAAACGATCCGTGGGAGGGGATCTCTTTACTTTCACACACCGCTGCAATCAGGGAGAGCGCCACAATAGGTGCGGTGACGGCGCGGAGGATGCGGGAACCCAGAGAAACAGGTTGATAGCCAGCGGCGATCGCTTGCTCAACTTCAGCATCAGTCCAGCCGCCTTCGCAACCGATGGCGAGGGTAAGGGAAGGGGCAAGAGGCGAGAGGCGAGAGGCGAGCAGGCAATTGAGTAGGTGAGGGGCGGGGTGGCGAGTGACACAGAGGTAGTGAGGATCGGAGGGAGTGAGATGGGCGAGGGTTTGGGTGAAGGGGAGCGGATCGTGAAGCATGGGAACCTGTTGGCGTTCGGATTGTTCGGCGGCTTCTTGGGCAATGCGTCGCCAGCGATCACATTTTTGGAGGCTGGGTTTGAGCAAGGTGCGATCGCTGAGTACGGGAACAATGCAAGCTACGCCGAGTTCGGTCGCCTGCCGCACTACATCATCAAAGCCGTTGCCTTTGGGTAGAGCCATTACTAAGGTGACATTCACAGGCAGTTCGGTGTGAGTTGACACAGACTCGACAATTTCCGCCTGAAGTTGATCGTCGAGGACAATCAAGTTTGCCAGCCAAGACTGCCCCTGTCCATCCATAGCAATAAAGCGATCGCCTGCTTGCAACCGCAACACTCGCCCTAAATAGTGCTGCTGGTCTTGGGTGAGGTCGATCGCTTTCAGGCAAATTTGGCAGGGATCAATCACAACCCGCTGGTGCACTAGCCGAGACTCTTGAGATATTCCTCGATCGCAGTGGTGGCAAGTTGGCTAATCGGTTTCCCTTCCCGAAATGCCACTTCTTGCAGGCGGCTGTAAACCTCATTGCGAACGCTAATCCGGTTGCGCTTTTTCCCTGTAGTGACAGTGGTATGAACACTAGAGCCGTTATCACTATTCGCTTCTATTTCAACGCTGGGTTGATAGGTGGCGGCAAACTGATGTAAGCCGTCCATGCCGATGCGATCGCAGAAATCACCAAAACTTTCGTCTGAGTTGCGCGATCGTTTGAAGTAAATGAGCAGCGGTTCCAAGGTGGATTCCAACTCGTCAATCGGCATCTTTTCGAGATACACCTGCGCCAATCGAGTTTGGTCAGGCGATGCACCCAGCCAAAATTGGTAGATTCCAGGTCCATTGCCCACAAACGCGACTTCCGCCAGATAAGGACGGGCACACCCATTGGGGCAACCAGTCATCCGAACGATAAAGTGTTCCTTGGGTAAACCGACGCGATCGAGCAATAGTCGAATTCGCTCCAGAACGCTGGGCATGACGCGCTCTGACTCGGTGGTTGCCAAGCCGCAAGTGGGCAAAGCCGGACACGCCATCGAATCGCGCACGAGGGAATCAATTTCATCCTCACGCTTAATGCCGCAGCGAACTAGGATTTGCTGAATTTCGGCTTTATTCGCGGGATCAATTTCATACAGCAGCACATTTTGGCTAGCCGTGATTCGCATGGGCAGGTGAAATTTTTCTATGATTTCTCGCAGAGCGGTCTTTAGCTGAAAATCGCCTTCATCTTTAACCCGTCCATTTTCAATCGATAAGCCTAGAAATAGCTTGCCATCACCCTGTTCATGCCAGCCCAAAAAGTTCAAAAACTTAAAGTTGGGAGTTGGTTTAAGCGGCTGAATTGGTTTATCCAGGTACTTTTCAACCTGAGCCTGAAATTTGGCTACGCCCCAATCGGCAATCAAATATTTCATCCGGGCATGACGACGATCGCTGCGATCGCCATAGTCCCGCTGGGTTGCCACAATCGCCTTCACCAGATCAAACACATCTGCCTTTTCGACATAGCCAATTGGATCTGCGACACGCGGAAAGGTTTCGGCTTTGTTGTGGGTGCGCCCCAACCCGCCGCCTGCATAGACATTAAAGCCTTCGAGTTCGCCTTGCGGGTTTGTAATGACAACCAAACTGACATCTTGGGAGAACAAATCGATGGAATTGTCTCCGGGCACTGTAACGCTGCACTTAAATTTGCGCGGCATGTAGTGAGTGCCATAGATTGGCTCTGCCGAATCATGAATAATTGTGCCATTACCATTGCGCTGACGAGCCGCAACTACTGCTGGGTCTTCCTCCGCAGAAATCGCCTTTTCCCCATCTAGCCAAATTTCATAGTAAGCGCCTGCTTGGGGCGTGAGCAAATCGGCGACTCCGTTGGCATACTCCCAGGCATATCCATATTCAGGACGATTTTTGTAAGGAGCAACGGGAGCCATGACATTACGGTTCAAATCCCCGCAGGCACCCAAGGTTGATCCCAGATTACGAACAATCGTCGCGATCGCTGCCTTCAGGTTTTTCTTGAGAATGCCATGAAGCTGAAATCCCTGTCTGGTAGTCGCTCTCAGGGTATGGTTGCCATACTCATCCGCAAGCTGATCCAACGCTAGGTAAAGCTCCGGTGGAATAAAACCACCTGGATTCCGCGTCCGTAGCATAAATTGATAATCTTTCTCTTGCCCTTTGATCCGGTTATCCCGGTTATCCTGCTGATAAGAGCCATGAAACTTGAGGATCTGAATGGCATCCTCAGTAAAATGAGTTGTATCCAAAAGTAATTCAGACGCGACGGGTTCGCGTAAAAAATTACTGCGCTCTTTCAAGCCTTCTACTTTGGAAGGTTTACGAACTGTGGGAGGTGCGGAAGTGTTGACCATCGGGACTGCTGCAAAGTGTTGAAGGATCGTTAGTATAACGGGTTGCATTCCTGAGCGATTTTCTATGAAAACTATCTATTCAGGATTGCCGCGCAACCAGACGGGTAAAACCAGACTCAAAATTCCCGGTAAGCCGATAGGAATTTGCTAGATACCTTAATCGTAGCATTGCCTTTATGCACCCTATCGTGTTCTCAAGAATTCTGACTCAGGCTTAAGGGGATTTTTACAGTTGGGAATGGGGGCAAAATTGCTGCAACTTTAAATAAACAGATTGAAAATCAAAAAAATAGGCTCCTGCCGATGCAAGAGCCTGATGAGTTTATCTACTTAAGTTGGTTGAAAAAATTGGTTGCAAATCATTGGGAACTAGAAGCGATAGCCCACACCCGCTTGGAAGCTGAGCGCGCTAGCTGGGCTATTTTCGTAGGCTTTGATACCCAGTTTTGCATCCCCATAAACAACAATATCGCGAGTAACGCTGGTTTCAGCACCAACAGTTACAACGGGAGCATTTTTGTTGCCCAAGGGTGTTGGTTTGCCATTCTTCTCAACGAAGGAGTAGCCACCCCCTACATAAACGTTCGTGTTTGCAGCAACCGGAATGTCATAGGTGACTAGGGGCATAATCGCGGTGGTTTCCCTGCCAAATAGAATCGCAGCCCGCGCCGATACTGGAACATTTTCAAAGGGAGCAATTCGACCTTGAATGTTGCCGCCTAATGTTGCTGCGTCTCCTTGCTGTCCACCATTGGTCACGCCCGCAGAAACGCCGCCGCCCACGTAGGCACCGCCAAAGCCGCGAGTTGGAGTATTGACTACAACAACATTTGTGTTGCCAGTCTCAACGTTGACGGTTTGATTGACTGATTGAGCCGAGGCGATGCCAGCGGACAGGATAACGGAGCTAGCAGTGGCAGCAGAAAGAAGCGCGATCGCTTTAGAAATAGTCTGAGAGAGTGTCATTTCAATAGCCCTCAATTATTCTTGTGTAGTGTGTGCGGTTATAGATTCAATGTCGAAAGAGTGGTCAAATATGTTCCAAGGATTTTCAAATAAAATGACTAAATTAAGCATTTAAACCATAGAAAACTTTGTAAGAGAAACTTTAATAAAGCAGATTATTTAGATGTGTTCTATTTTAACCTGCTTTTATAGCCCGAATCAAAAAAATGACTGGTGTTGATCCACTTATAAACTATAACTTCCTTCCTTAAAATCTATCCCCAAGGGAGTTCCAACTTCTAGAGCTTTGCTTTAATTAGCAGGCTTTAGTGGGCTACTTTAATTTAAAACAGCGAGCTCTTTTTTTGCTATTTTTCTAAACTAAAGCACCGAGTCAAATTAGTGAATTAATACTCTACTTGGTTAAATCAACGGATCAGGAGAAACCTGAAAATAAAAACTCAAAATTTTTAGACTGCTTAATTTTTGTCTAAAACGATGAAGGACTCAATTTATTATAAAATTTTTTAAGTTTGAGAATTTAATACTTTCAAGTGGGCAACTCTGAATTATTATGAACTAGCCAGCGCCGCGAATTAGCTGCTGAGGAAGATTGTAGCCGGGTAAATTATAGATTTAATTTCTCAGCTTGATCAAAAATAGTTGCATGAGGAATGAATATTTGGGGGCGATCGCGGAAACCTGCAAAGATAGAGGTATTTCCTCCACGATTGAAAGGCTGACGCAATGCCAGACCCACGACTCTATGAAAGTGATACCTATGTTTTGCTAGAGCCGGACCAGCCTGAACAGTTTTTAACAACCGCAGAACTGCACGAAAAGTTGCAGGCGGTTTTAGCACAGCAAGAAGAACTGCCCGCCGAACTTCAGCGATTTTCATCTTTATCAGAACAGGCAAAACACCTTCTGGAAACCGCCTGCGAGTTTGACTTGGGTCCAGGCACATTTATCCAGTGGTATGTGGTGAGATTGGAAAAATAAAGAGACTACACTAAAGCGTGACGGCTTTGGGCAACATCGCGAATCAGCGGCAGGCGCGATTGTAGGTAGTCGCTGAGCAGGTTGGCTTCGTGAGAATCGAGCGATCGCTGGTTGATGAGTTGGCGCAGCAGCCATTCCACCAAACTTTCATCATCTAGGTTCAAGAGGATTTGGGATTGAGTAGCTTCAACCAAGCCCCAAATTTGTCGCAGCAGGAGTGGAGACATGCAGCAATTTCCTAGCGAAGTGAGCAAAAGCGATTGTTTGATCTTAATTTAATAAAGATATTGAGTAAGAGATAGAGAAGCAAATTTGTGTTCATGCTTCACCATATCCAATCATTGATGCATCAGTGAGCAAAACAATAAGACGATACAACAGTTACCAAACGGTAATGAGCGTTCTCAGAATCTACCGGGCTGAATAGGCTGTCATGGGTTCCTTGATGAAACGAATGTAAAGATGCTTAAAGGTGGATTGGAAAACTCGTGGCATCCCAAAATCGATCGCCATCATTTGATCGGGCAAGCGCCAATCTGAAATCGCTAGCTCATGAGGCTGTAACAGGGGAAAGGCGATCTCGTCTAGGGTTGGATCAAGCCCCAAAAGCTGGGCAGCGGCGATCGTCGGCACAGTGGCAGGATTCACTTGCAGGATTTCTACAATGGCGCGATCGAGGGCAAATACATTAGAGGATGCAGCAAGCATACTTAAATCACGAGGTTCACCGCCGCTCGGTCCATTCCCTTCATGCCCAATAATGCCATCCAAAATCGTTAGGTTGGGATTGATTGTCCGCGCAGTTTCAACCAACATCGCTCCAAAACGTTCTTTGCTCTTGCCTGCTTCCATATGCCACCAAGCCTTCATTTTGCCAGGAACGCAGCCAAACAAGTTCTTCACTCCCATTGTCAGCGTCAATTGCACATGAGATTTTACCTTGGGCAGATTAATCACCACATCTGCATCCATCGCTTCTTTAGACAGCAACAAATGATTAAATTCCTGACTAATGGTTTCATAGCGCTTGCCGTGAAACTCAACAATCGGTAGCCCCAATTCTTTAACCAAGGGCAAATAGCCGTTTGCCCGTGCCACGCCCGCAGCACTGCCAAAAGCAGGTCCATCGCCTAAAAATGGAACGCCTCCCGCTTCTTGAACCATCTGCGCGACACAGTAAACCATTTCGGGACGGGTGACGCATTCTTTCGTGGGGCGCGCACCCGTGAGCAGATTGGGCTTGAGCAGAACGCGATCGCCCGGTTTCACAAACGCTGCCATGCCGCCCAAGGGTTGCAATACGGTTTCAATCGACTGGCGGAGTTGAATGCGATCGTAGGAGTGAGCGCGAGTCAGGCTGACAGTGGCTTGGGAAGTCATAGGAATTTAGTTAGAAGGGAATATCATCTAAATTAGTCTCTGGCGGAGTTTGAAAAGTCCCAGCAGGTTCTTTGGCTTTCGTCGCAGTCGCATCAGCGCGAGGGATTTTAGGCGTACTGACGGACTGACTAGCAGCGCTACTGTTTGGTAGGACAGTGGATGTGGCTACCGTATCCGATGCTAACCGATGCATTCGGGTGGCAGTCAGTTCTGCCCGTTTCTCTTTAAAGCCTTCAGGGCGATCGATGGTGTTCATGTTAAGGCGACCCTCAATCACAACGCGATCGCCCTCATGGTAAGTTGCCTGAATTTCTTGCGCCAAGTTGCCCCAGCCAATCACCTTCAGCGTAGACGGTGGATCTTCAGGACGCATCCCCGCAAACTGCACGATCATTTCTGCCAACGGCGTTTGATTATCCGACGTGTAGCGGAGTTCAGGTTCTTGAATAATGTCTGCCATTAAAATGCATTGGTTCATTGAGCAACCCCAAAGAAGAAAATTGATTAGTACAGTTGAATTAACCTAGGTCTGGATTGATTTTAACATTTCTGCTGTATGTGAATCGGCGAATGGCGAATATGAAGATGCGATCTTAAATAAGTGGCATACACAATTTAATTCTTTTACTTTAAGACAGTAGAATCTTCCCGCCGGATTTCTTCAACTTGTCCAACCACAAAGACCAGTGTAAAAGGTTGTTCCATTTCACGGCTGAGAAATTTTTCCAAAAGTGCAACCTGTTTAGGGGTAATGGGTTCGCTAGCCCGGACATTCAATCGGACTTCGGGGGGCTTGGCTAACCAATTGGTGGTGCTGCTTAATAAATCTACCCGCTGGAAAGTAAGCGTGCGATTTAAGAGTGCTTGTCGTAAATTAGCTTCTAGATGTGCCTGCTTCACTAATAGGGTAAAGCTAAACCCCAAAGGAATCAGCAAAATTGCAGTGAAAGCCAATATCCAGATCAGGGCTTCACGGGCACGGTGAAAGGATGCATAGCCAGCTAGTAGAAAAGTGACCATGCAGGATAAGGTGATGCCGAGCAGGTTGGTCAGATACAGGAGGGTCGCGCCTTGGCTGAGGTTCCAGTTTGCCTGAGAGAGTCCTAAACCGATGACGCAAAGGGGCGGCATTAAAGCAACCGCGATCGCTGTTCCTGCGAGACTGCCTGAGATTTTCGGTTGTATTTTCGCATATCCACTAATTCCTCCAGCCGCAACCGCAACTCCTAAATCCAGCAGGGTAGGTTCTGATCGCGCCAACACTTCACTATCAAAATTAGCGATGCCAACCAATTTACCCAGCATCCAAGCAAGTGCTACTGCAAGGGCAGTTCCTATCGCAAGGGCAACTAACCCACGCCGAAACAGTATGACATTTCCTTTGAGTGCCCCAAATGCCAGCCCCCGGATTGGCAGCATCAGCGGCGCAATCAGCATCGCCCCAATAATGACCGCCGTGCTATTTGACAATAAACCGAAGGTCGAGATCGCGCAGGAACTCACAATCAAAATCAGGTACGACATATCGGGCGTTGATTCTGATAGCAGATCTGTTTCAATCTGCTGTAGTTGAATGAGGGTCTTTTCCTGGTCTCTCAAATGGCGGAAGCGATCGCGAATATTTTTTAGCACTTCAACCCCTCTTTTAAGCTAGAACCCTACTGCTATCGAGCAGTTTACGCAATTGAAGTGATTCCCTCAATATCTCAATATAGGTATTGGCAACCCAAACAGGGGGCAATAATTCTACTCATCCTAATTTAAACTCAAGAATTATCAGCATCTTGAGCCGCACTGTCTTCCACCCCTAGGGCTGAGCGCCACTCTTGGGACTGACGCGGGACTAAAATTCGGATTGCTGGATCGGGCAGCCCAATGTCAGCCTGTTTGAGAGCCGTTACGATCGCGTGTCGCACATTGGATGTTGTTGCCACAAAGTCCGATCGCCGCGAGTCTGTCCAGAAGCGAACTTCAACCTCAATATCATTTTGACCGAGATCTTGAACCCGAACAGAGACGGCAGGCTCTTTTAGCACACTATCCACTGTTTCAGCGGCTGTTTGAATGACCGCGATCGCGGTTTCCAGATCACTGTCGTATCCCAGGAAAAGAGCCACAGTCCCTCGCCGAATAGAAGCTGCTGTGTTGTTAATGATGCGAGAGGTAAAGACCTCGGCATTTGGCACTAGCACGACGCGACCATCATAGGTTCGCAGTTGCGTCGCTCGTAGTTCGATGCGCTCGACGTTGCCTTCTGTTTCACCCACGATAATTTGATCGCCCAATTCAAACGGACGCAAGACCAAAATTAAGATGCCGCTAATGAAATTGGAAAGAATATCTTTGAGGGCAAAACCCAAAGCGAGGCTAGTTAGCCCTAAACCTGTGGCGACTGCTTGCGGATCAAAGCCAAAGGTATCTAACGCGACAATAAACCCCAAAATCCAAACGGTGTAGTAAGCAACCTGTTTAATCAGATTTTCAACGGTGAGGTCTGATACGATGCGCCGAAAGAGAATCCGCATCAACCAGCGAACAAAGGTCGCGATCGCCCAAAATAATCCAATTACTAAGAGGGTCGCTAAAGCACGCGGAATGATCACAATAGTGGATTCCAGCAATCGTCCAAATGCATTCTCAATCGAGGCTTGAACTTCTGAGGCGAATCGCCCTCCGGGTGATAAGCGGCGGGTACTGGCGCGTTTTAAGGTGGCATCAATCGCTTGTGACCACTGAGTCGCTAATATGCCTACGGTTGTTAGATTATCTTGAGCATCCGCCTCTGTCACTGTGACTACAGGAATCCCCGCGATCGTAATCACGCGCTCAGCCTGATTGTCGTTCGTAGATTCAATTCGGGGGGGCGCAATTGCCTCTGGGTTTTCTAATAAACGATTGATCCGTCGCTCGATTTGGCGCGCCCGTGTATTTGCATCTAGATTTTTCACTGCGCCCACCCGAAAGACTGCGCGTCCGTCGAGGCGCACCGTCACTTGTTCGGTCTGCGCCACAGCGACAGGCAGATAGAGCAGGAGCGTGAGCAAGGTGGCGATCGCCTTTAGAAAGAATCGTTTGAATAAACCGTTCACTATAATTTTTGACTACACAGATCGAACCTATCTAAGCTCTTCCTAAGTGTGGCAGGTTGCTACTCAAAAACATGCGGGTGAGTCAGAGTCCCCAGCACTTTATTGACTCGATTTCCATCCATGTATGCTCCTTCAAAGTGGGCAATTCATCCTTAATTAATTAGCAATGCCAAATTTGGGTACGCAGCCCCCTCAAACTAAGGCTGCCAGTAGAGCTTGTAGCTTAAGCTGCACTTCTGCCAACTCGCGTTCTGGGGTCGAGCCTGCCACAATGCCAGCACCCGCAAATAGCCGGGCGGTGCATCCATCAATTAAAGCCGACCGAATACCCACGGCAAACTCCCCTTCGCCGCGATGGTTAACCCAGCCAATGGGTGCGGCATAGAGCGATCGCTCAAACGGTTCATAGCGATGAATTTGCTCACAGGTAATCTCTCTGGGTCTTCCGGCAACGGCTGGAGTCGGATGCAGCGCCGCAACTACATCCAGCAAGTGGATCTCTGATGGGGCGATCGCCCGAATAGGGGTGTGCAAATGTTGAATATTGGATAGTTGCAGTAAGCGCAGGGGCGAACAAGATGGCTCTAACCCCAACTGGGCAAGCTGCTGGATGATGAAATCAATCACCACTTGGTGTTCGTGCAATTCCTTGACGCTGTGGAGCAGAATATTTGCCAAACGAGCATCTTCACAGGTGGTTTTTCCGCGTGGGGCTGAGCCTGCCAAAGCATCGGTAATCAGTTGGTGATTTTGCACACTGACCAATCGCTCGGGGCTGGCTCCCACAAAATGCTGTCCGCGCTCATTGGTTGTGGAAAAGATATAGCAATCTGGATACTGGGTTCGCAAATTGTTTAGTGAAAAAACTCGATGAAAGGGAAGCGGCGAAACCACATCTACTGCATAAGCTAGAACGATTTTATCAAAGTGTTCTGTATGAATTGATTTTAAGGCACTACCCACGGCATTCTGAAATGTTTCGATCCCTGCAACTGGGTGTTGTTTTAACCAATCAGAAGTCTGAAGAATTGGATTAATTAGTTTATATTGAACAGCCTTAATTTTTTGCAGATTTTTCCACAGCATTTCAACAGTGGAAGTAAGGCAAGTTTGAGCCTCAATCGCTACATTTGCCACAACGGTACTTCGATTCCTTTGATAGGAAATCTGCCAGCGTGGAAGAAACACGGTTGCTGCTGCAAACTCGCCATAGGCTTGATTAGAAAGGCGATCGCTAAAAGAAAAACTACAAAAAAAGTGCGGTCCAGAGAAGGGAATACCCGATACACCCGCCATAATTGTGTTTGCTAAGGTGTTTTGAATAAAGGCTTTAACCTGGGAAAAACGTTGACTGCCATCGGTCTGAAATTGAGCTATAGAATTAATTGCTGCGATCGCAACTTTATCATCACTAAAATTTGTTTTTCTAGATAAATCTTGTTTTTCTAGATAGAAACTTAGCTGACCCAATTCAGCCATTTCATGCAAAATTACGAGTGGATCAACTGCATCAATTTCTAAGGCAATACTAATGATTTGAGCTTGCTTTTTTTCACAAGAAATTTGCTGGCAACTTGAAAGAAATTGATAAAGATCCTGCTGAGTTTTAAACTGCTGATTGCAACAAAGTGTGACTGGCATGTAATAGAAGACAACACAATTTTATAAACAGTATAGTTCTGTAAATGACTCTGTGCAGCCATTTTCAGTCTGTAAGCGCATCATTTCTTAACATGTTTCAAAGTTTAAACTCTTCATCTATTTCCTCAGTCTGGGAATCGTTGGATCATAGAATGATTAGGCAACTTTACGCTGAAAGATGCTCACTTAACAACATCTAAAATGGTTACGAAAACTGTTAATTTACCTACAAATAGTCATTTACCTGAAAGAAAGCTTTGGTTCGCTGCCATTAAGCCCCCCATGTATAGCGTTGCTATCATGCCAATTGGAGTCGGCACGGCGATCGCTTATGCGGAAACGGGGCTGTTTCAAACTAAAATTTTCGTTACATTTCTTGTTTCGGCAATTTTGATCTTGGCTTGGGAAAATCTTAGCAATGATGTGTTTGATGCCGAAACTGGGGTTGATGTGAACAAGGCAAACTCTCTAGTGAACCTGACTGGAAACAAGCCGCTGATTTTTTGGATCAGTAATGGCTGTTTGATAGTTGGGCTATTCGGGATTGGGGCGATCGCCTTTTGGCAGCAAGACCTAACCGTGATTGGGCTGATTTTGCTCTGTTGCGCGATCGGCTATGTTTACCAAGGTCCGCCCTTTCGCCTCAGCTATCACGGCATGGGCGAAATTCTCTGCTTTTTTGCCTTCGGTCCTCTTGCATTTGCCGCTGTTTACTATAGCCAGACCCAATCCTGGTCAGTCACCAACTTTGCTGCCTCCGCCGTGATTGGCATTGCCACCAGCCTGATTCTCTTTTGCTCCCATTTCAACCAAGTGAATGATGATGCCGCCGTGGGCAAGCGATCGCCCGTGGTGCGGCTAGGTGCCCAACGCGCTGCCCAACTGCTCCCTTGGATTTGCAGCAGCGTCTATGGGCTGACCGTCCTATTTATAGCAGTCAAACTGTTTCCCCTGTGGACGCTGCTGGTGTTTGTTAGTGTGCCCTATGCCCTCCAACTGTGTCGAACGATCGCTGCCAACTACCATCAACCAGAAACACTCCTGCGTTGTCGATTGATCGCCGTTTCGTTTCACTTTGTCACTGGCTCAATGCTGGGTTTAGGATTTGTCCTATCCAGAGGTTAAAAATTCATCAAAAACAAGATCTTTGTGCAGGTACAAAATCTTAAAGTGTGCCTCCGGCATAAATTCCCAAACGCTTGATGCTCTATCAGTTTCAATTCCAGTCCTATCAGCGGCCTTTCAAACACCCCTTGCAAACCAACCACGGGACTTGGAAGGTGCGAGAGGGGATTTTACTACAACTGATTGATTCAACTGGGCAGGTTGGCAGCGGCGAAATTGCTCCCCTGCCTTGGTTTGGCTCTGAAACCCTAGAGCAAGCTTTAGATTTTTGCCGTCAACTGCCTGCTGTTATTAGGGAGCCTATTATTTTTGACATCCCACCCACTTTGCCAGCCTGTAAATTTGGCTTTGAAATGGCGTGGGAAGAAGTGGCGAGTGGTGAGTGGCGAGTGGCGAGTGGTAAGGATCAGGTTTTAGGTGCAAAGTCTCAGGTATCAGGTTACAAAGAACAATCCTTAAATTCCGTACTCCACCCTCCGTACTCCATCCTCCGTACTCCATCCTTCGGACTCCTGCAAAGCGCGTTGCTACCTGCGGGAGAGGATGCATTATTAACCTGGAAGAAACGGTGGGAGGAAGGCTATCGAACGTTTAAGTGGAAGATTGGAGTACAAGCTCTGGACGTAGAACTGGCACTGTTAGCACGACTGGCTTATGAGTTACCAAAAACGGCTCGACTGCGGCTAGATGCGAATGGCGGATTGAGTCTGGAGGCTACGATCGCGTGGTTGACGGTGTGCGATCGCCTCCCCATGATCGAATATTTAGAGCAACCGCTTTCTCCTAGCCAATTGACTCAGATGATGGAATTAAGCAAACAGCATTCCACCCCTCTAGCACTTGATGAATCGGTAGCAACCCTAGCTCACCTGCAAGATTGCCATACTCAAGGCTGGCGTGGAATTTTTGTGATTAAACCCGCGATCGCTGGTTCACCCCATCGTCTACGACAATTCTTTCAAACTCACTCGATTGATGCAGTTTTTTCCTCCGTTTTTGAAACTGAGATTGGACGGCAGGCAGGCTTACGGTTAGCAGCAGAACTAGGAAATCGCGATCGCGCCATGGGCTATGGCACAGAGCACTGGTTTGAGGAGTAGGGAAGAGGGGAGAGGAAAGAGGGAAGAGGCATAAAACACAGATCGTGTAGGGTGCTGTTGAGCCGCGAAACGCACCATCACAGCCACCCAGCAAAATCTCCAGCAAATTGATCCAGCGAAATCAACTGAATGCGAGAATCATTCGCTGCTTGTTCGCGATCGCGGCTCGTATTGTAGCCCCAATCTGCCAGAAACAAGCGCACAGTATCAAGTTGAGGCTTTCTAGCAATCCCTTGTAACGTTTTAAGACGGTCTTCAACGAACCAAAAAGTGGCATCCTTACCAAACACTTGCATCAACTCAAACAAAATTTCACTTTTAGGGCGTTTTACCTCTTTGCCAAACAGTTGCAGATCGGTCAAATCGATGCCTTGTTGCTCTAATAGCTGCTGAATAAAGCGTCCTTCCTTCGTGCTAATGATGGCAACCTGAGTATCCGTTTGCAGGGTTGCTTTCAGGCGATCGCAGACACCCGGATAAAACCGATGCTCCGCTAGCCAACTGTTCACATCGGACACAATCCATTGATCCCGAATGCCATCCACTTCTGCGATTAGTGCTGCGGGATCTAAGTGTTCCGTGACAATGAGTTGCTGAGCGATCGCAACCCAATCTTGCAGCACAGCCGCTTCCGATACCCCTTCTAGCACTGCATGAATCACCAATGGCATTTCCCAACCCGTTTCAACCACCGGGCGCAACCGATAAAAGGACTCAGCCAACCCATCTGGCGGCACCAAACTGGTAGGCTGCCAAAGGTTGCAATAGGCTTGCCAGGATGTTTTGAAGTATTCCTTCAACCCGTCGCACAATACCCCATCAAAATCAAGCGCTAGAACGGTTAGAGTCATTGTCCACTACTCATCTCAGGAACCCTGCCGCCTCAAGATACCGTAATAGTCCTCTGATGGAGGAGTGTATTTAGACTTATCTGTACAGTACAAAAATGGACACATCCCGACTCGAATGGGAGACCCCCACGATGTCAACGTGGAGTATAAACGGCTCAATTGCTTTCCGCATGGGCTGTCCGGCAATTCTCAATAAGACCGTCTACCAATTCTCTACCAATCTACGATATTCGACGGTAGAAGGCTACTTTTGATTTTGCAGAGTTTTAACCGAAACTCCTAATTCTCCTGCCAATGCAACCACTCCGTCTATCTGAGCCGTCACATCTTGAATAGACTGGTTAACCTTTTCCAATTGCCGAGCGCGATCGCACATTGCCTTAATCTCTGCCAATTCTTCCAGCTTCAGCGTCCGCACAAACTCTGATCTTCCTTCATTCCAGCGTCGTAAGCGATGATAAGTCCTTCCTCGTGCTTTTGCCGAATCTATCTAGTGACTTGATAGCACCTCTCCCTCATTCTTGATCCTCAACCTGCTTCCCTCTAGTCGTTCCAGTTCGATCGTCAGGTGCTTGTAGTTCATAAATGTTGTGTCGGTTCGAGGGGATAACCCTATTTTGCCGACACAACATTGACTCCATAATATTTTGTGCATTTATGCTCTGAGTAGGGAATTCTGTGAATGTATTCCTCAATCTGGAAAGCTTTTAATGATCACCCAAAATTTGCTTGTACTGGCAACGATGACATCAGCCCTTTTGGTCGCCCAGCCGGTTTTTGCCCAAAGTACCGCTCTGCCTATGACGATTTCTACGAGTGAGGGAATGTTTAGCCTCACTGTTCCCAACACCAACACGACCTCATCTGCCTATGGCGGTAAACTGCGGGTGTATGACGTGCATATCGCCAAAATGGTTGAGGTGACCCATTTTATGTGTAGCTCAGGGCGACTTTCACCTGGCACCGTTTGGACTTATGCCGCTGGCAATGGGTCGATTAATATGGGCAATTTTCAAATTAGCTGCCGATTAGCAAGTGATCTCGCGATCGCCTATGGATTGGGCAAACCAGAACAAACGGCAATGAATGTCTCTTTTGAAGAAGCTGGTCAAGCAACTCGTCTGATAAATGTGCCAATTTTGGCAATTACAGGCGGTAAGGTAGACCGCTGGATTGGATTCACCCGCAATTTCCGTCCAGCGCGATAGAAGAGATCGTCATGTGAGTGAAGTAATCAGTTTATTTGGAGACAGGAAATAGTAAATGGCAAAATATCTCTGTATGGGTTCACCCCTGCCAGAAGCAAATGTATCTGAAGAGGAGATGCAGTCACTTGAGCAGCAGACTAATTCCAACCCTGAAATAAGCGATGCTTTAAGGTTTATTGAGACTTGTCAAGGAAATTTAAGTGCGACGCTTGAGAAAGTTGCTCAAGATACAGGTATAGCCTTGAGTTCACTCATTGCAGAAGTGGACAAGACTTGCCGTTCTATTCTTTGTGATAAGGATATTAGCGATAGCATTCCACAACTTGCAAGTGAAGTCACAAGGATACTCTTAACAGGCACATGCATTGCAAAACCTTATGTAGGTGTTGTTGCACTCTGTGTGGCGATCCTTATTAAAAAGGGAATCAGATCTTATGCAGACTAGGAATAATTATTGTCTTTCTGCTATGAGGCAATTTATCCACATTGCCCTTATTCCTCAAAAGCTGACGATGAAATGTTTTGGCGAAAACTTTAAGCATTTTGTTTTGATAGAGCGCGCCCTGCCTTGACGAATAGCTGCCCGTAGATACTTGATGACAAATTAGGAGAGCATTAAAGTCAATGAAATCAATTCGATTTGCGATCGCCGCTTTGATTTTAAGCAGTATCGCCTTACCCGCATGGGCATCTGAGCGTTATCCCACTGAGCAAGAATTGAGCCAGCTTTCTCGCCAATTCAAGCAAAAACTTCCTACGTTAAAAAAAGACCGCATGTACCAAGACAGACGCACACCGACTGAACAGCAACAGGTTAAATCCTTTGTGGATGCCTGGTCAAAGCTCGATTCCCAAACGGCTCCATTCCTGGGAATGTGGACAGCGATTGAGGAATCGATGAGCATCTACCCTTCCAAAGCAAAAGGGCAAGTATGCATTATTGAGACATTCTTGGCAGATCGAGGACTGGGCGTAAGCTTCACCACTGCCACAGTCACCAATAATGGACTTCGTGCAGGTGACAAAAAAGTGTTGATCAAAGAAGGAAACTTCTTGGCGAATGCTTTTGTGTATGAGGGAAAACCCGGCATTTATGAGTATGCTCACCCACGCCCCTTAAGCAATCCAGAAGCAACAGACTACTTGCGGAATGAACCTAAAGTGGTCGAGCAGTTTAACCAAGCGGGTTGTATCAGCAGCTTACCTAAATAACCCAACCTCTAATGGATGAGGGTGATTCTGACAATCAGGCTCAATGGCGAAGTGATTCTGGTTTTCGTACAGTCTTGAGAAGCGGCTTCGTTTCCTATTCTTTTTCATAAAGATATAGCCCCAACCCAAACTTAGCCGCCGCCCGACGAAACGCCATCGATTCTGCATTGGAAGACGGGTCGCCATAGGCAAGCTCTCGCCGCTCCGTCATCGGTCTACCTTGCTCATCCTTCAACTGCTTTCGATTCGGCTTTTGACCGACCCATACTTCTTTCTCCTCTTTCAATAACTCTGTCCCCGTTGCCTCACGGATAAAGGCGCCCTCTGCGGCATGAATCGTTAGCCGATAGGTAACAAACAAGCGATCGCCCGTGGTGTGCATCTGCGTCACCATTCCTTCCCAACCGGGAGCATAGTAGTCCAGCAGCTTTGCCACCGTGTACCAGGCAATGTAGGTCAAATCTGCTCCGCCCTGCTGCCTTGTTTCTAAGAAGCGATCGGGCACAAGTTTGGCAATGTTAGCCAGGATATCAGCGATCGTCTGTTTGAAGGTTTGAACAGTCGTTTTGCGATCGTTGGTTCAGAATTGAGGACTCATACAGCTGATTGAAAAATGCACTTGATTGGCAAGGTATTTAATCCTAAATGCTAAAACAATCCGAACCACTTTTTCTTTCCTTGTGTCTCTTGTTCTTGTTCTTGCAATTCTTGATCTTGTTCCTGTTTTTGTTGATCTTCCTTCTGTCGCTGTTGTCCCTGATCTTGTCTATCTTCTAACTCTTGAATTCTAGATTGTACAAAGCAATCTTCTGGCATCAAGCCACTCAACTTTTTGTATAATCCTAAAGCTCGCTCATTATTTTCATTCTGTGAAAAATAAATGTTGCCTGCACAAGTTAAAGCAGCCTTATTCTCTGGGTCTATACTAAGGACTTGTTCATAGGCATCTAAGGCGTTCATATAGTCTTCAGATTTTCGATGGGTATGTCCTTTTTCTAAAAAGCCTCTTGTATCAGCTGGATTGAGTTCACAAAATCGAGTAAATGCAGCATTTGATTTATCCCAATACTTCAGTATGCGTGAGGCTATTCCTAAATGAAAGTAAGCATCACTCAACTGATCATTTAACTCTACGGCTTTCTTTAATTGTAAATAAGCAGATCTATATTTTTTTATTTGAAAATATGATAGCCCAATCCCGTAATAAACTTGGCTCATCTTTGGATTAATCTCAATTGATCTTTTATAAGAAAGCATGGATTCTTGATAAGACTTATTCAATCTTAAAATGTCTCCCTTTAGACACCAGGCTTCAGCATTTTCAGAGTTCATCTCAATTGCTTTATTGATGTAATCAACCGCTTCCTCATATCTTGATTTCTTGATGAGTTCAGCGCTTTTACCAATCAAAATTTCAGGTGTTTCTGTATAAGCATTAAGTAAAATATCACGATGGATAATCGCCGAATAATTATTAGATTTAATTGTGATTGCTTTATCATAGTTATCTATTGCTTCTTCATATTTTCCAATTTGCTCAAGAACTCTTGCTTTGCAGAACCAAAGCTCAGAAATTTTAGAATTTAGTTGAATTGCTTTTTCTAAGCTGTTTAAAGCAGATTCAAAATCTTGAAGCAGAATTTGAGCGGCTGATTTATAGTAATATGCTTGATAAGTTTCTCTTCTGTTCAATGTCTGTTCAAAAGATCGAATGGATAGTTCTAAATCACCTAATAATAAAAAACACAAACTTCTCATGAACCAAGACTCATAATTCTTTGGCTCTTTTTGTACAACTTCTTCAAAAAGACGCATTGCTTTTTCATAGTACTCCATATCAAATAGTGCTTTTCCTTCATTGATTTTCTTAATGTTTTCAATCCAAGTTTTGAGGTCTTGTACTATTACCTCAACTAAGATATCAAGCAACCTATCAATTAGTTTTTGGGACAGATTGCCAGCAAGTTGTGAAGAGAAAGATCCAATAAAGCTTGGATCGAGGGATTGAAGAAATAGCTGTGTCATATGTATCGCCTATCCTGCGTTACAGAACAATTTTGCATCGTGCTACTATCGCTAGAATTCCCTGAAGTTGAGGATCTCGAACAAAATAGAGATGCTACTCATGCAATAAATTTGGATCTGGGGGCGATACAATCGCCCATGCCGTTGCAGGATCAGGGAAAACGACGACTCTAATCCAGGCATCCCAACGGCTGAAAACTTCCAGGGCGTTGTTTGCCGCGTTCAATACCCACATTGCTAAAACCTTGAGCGATCGCCCAACTGGTTCACTTCACCCAATGCACCTTGACCAATCCTGGCAGTGCGATCGCTGTCCATTCAATGGCTGCCCATTTTGGGCTAGAGGTTCCCTATCCCGCTTTGCTGATTCCAGCTATCGCAACCATTCTGGAGCAAGGGCAAGACCTGGCGCGGCAAGGCAAAATCATTGACTACTCGGATATGCTTTACTTGCCCTATGCTTGGGATTTGCAGCCACAGACGTTTGAATGGGTGTTTGTGGATGAAGCGCAGGATCTCTCAGCAGCGCAATTACACCTCATCCTTAAAGCACGGGCAAAGGGTGGGCGGAGTTATTAGTCGGCGATCCGCTGCAAGCAATTTACGGGTTTGCGGGGGCAGATTGTGAGGCATTCGACCAGATCAAGGAGACGTTACAAGCCCAAGAACTACCGCTTTCCATCTGCTATCGCTGTCCGGTGAAAGTGTTGGAACTAGCGAAAAAGATTGTGCCTCACATGGAAGCGGCTCCCAATGCAGCCGATGGCAGAGTGGAGACGATCAAAGAATCAAAGTTGCCAGAGGTCGTAAAGGAAGGGGATTTGATTCTGTGTCGGCTGACGGCTCCGCTGGTGAACCTATGCATTGAACTGATTGCTCAACGGATTCCAGCACGAGTACGAGGTCGAGATATTGGGCGAATGCTGACGGCGATCGCGCGGGATGTGTCACAGATGCGCGAATTCACGTTCCACAGGTTTAGCGATTTTTTGGAAGAGTATCGCTCGAAGCGAGTGGCGAAGTTACAGCAACGGACAAATTCAGAGGCGCAGGTTGAGAGCTTTTGCGATCGGGTAGATGGGGTAAGGGCTTGCTATGAGGCGTTTGAGTGCAAAACTTTGGCAGCCTTTTGCTTGGAGATTGAGGGGCTATTCAGCGACGATCGCCCGTCGGTCATCCTATCTACGGTGCATCGGGCGAAGGGTTTGGAGGAGGAGCGGGTGTTTATCCTATACCCAGATAAGTTGCCGCTGGTGTGGGAGAATCAGCAGTCCTGGGAACTGAAGCAGGAAATGAACCTAAAATATGTGGCGCTGACCAGAGCAAAAGCTGAACTAATCTTTGTAATAGGGGAATAAGTTTTTTTGACCCGGAAAACCTAATCAAGCCTCACAGTAATGTCTAACGCCATTTCCACCCACTTGGACCATTACAGTTGTTGGACAGTCGCGTCACTAAGCAATACCTTAGAAGTTAGATCGATCAATTTTAACAATGCAAAACCTCGCGTCTAAATTGTACCAATGTGATGCAACTGCCTGAGACAGAGAGAGTAATTTATCAGCGTAACCCGCTTGTAGAGGTTGTGGGTCAGCTACAGTTTCCGCAAATTCTCAAAATCGTTAATCAAGATCCTGTGGAGTTTCAGGATGCGATTCGAGTCGATTATCCGATTTTGGAAGTTGCCACAGATGTTTTGTGGGTGGAGGGAGATGGTGAACAATTGCCCGACACTCGGAAGCTTAATACGGTCTATCATTTTAGATCTGAAGATCTACGCTGGCAAGTTTCACTTAGTGGTCACTTCATCGCCTTAACAACAAAGGACTACAAACGTTATGAAGTCTTCAAACATCGCTTCCAGAAAATTGTTGCGGCGTTTGAAGCAATCTATAAGCCGTCTTTCTACTCCAGAATTGGGCTGCGATACCAGGATTTAGTGATTCGCTCTAGCTTAGGGTTAAAAGATGAGGACTGGACAAGCCTGATTCCAGTTCATATTGCTCCAGAGTTGCACTCGCCTGAAACGGCTGGTGCGGTGATTGCATCTACAAAGACGCTGATGATGAAGATTGAGACAGGGCTAGTTGCGTTTCGGCATGGATTAGTTGAAGCTAGAGATCCAGAGCAGAACCTGATTGAACCTGCTTATTTGTTAGATTCAGATTTCTTTAGTGAAGAGCGAACTGCGGTTGGAAGCTATGTCTGGGAACGTTTTGATCGGTACAACAAGTCGGCTAGAAATCTCTTCAGGTGGAGCATTACGGAAAAACTTCATTTGGCAATGGGACCCCAATCTGTCACGAGTGGGACTGCCAGTAATTAGTGCAAGTACGGGCATGGCGACGGCGATCGCCCAAAGAGGCGTATATGTTGTCATTCAGCGCCAGTTTGACAAACAAACAAATCTGCTTGCTTCTAGACGTGAGAGCAGACAGGTACGATATGGGGAGAGATCGCTTCAACTCAATATTTTGCCAAATGAACCTTTGAGAGTTGCTGAATCGGTCAGTCAGGTTGAGCGTCAATTTAACCAACTCGCAACCCAGTGGAAAGTGGAGACGGGAATGCTTTCTGTGTTGTCTCAAAAAGTTTTACACCCAGCGTATCAGCGCATCATTGGGATGGGTGAGAAAGCTGTTCCTTTGCTGTTGAACGAATTAGAGCGAGAACCAAATCATTGGTTCTGGGCATTAAGAGCAATTACGGGGGCGAATCCGGTGCAGCCCGAAAATCGGGGACGCGTCAAGCGGATGGCTCAGGATTGGTTGGAATGGGGACGCGATCGCGGATATTGCCAGTAAGAATATTTGAGATTTAGTATGCAGAGTGACCTTGAGGAGTGGTTGCCCAATCTGGCAGGAACAGAATACGCAATCACTAGCCCACGCACCAACGACTACAACTGCTTTGCTTGGGCAGCAGAGGAAGATGAACGGTGGTGGTCGCCGGACTCAGCAGAAGATTATTACTGGCCTGAGAATGCACCACGAGAGCTAACGCTCGAAGCATTTATTCAAACCTATGGCATGTTGGGGTATGTGCCTTGCGATTCGGCTGAAGTTGAACCTGAATTTCAGAAGATCGCGATTTACGTAAATGCTGGAGAACCAAGCCATGCAGCTCGGCAATTACCGAACGGTAATTGGACAAGCAAGCTGGGTGGTTGGGAAGATATTGAGCATCAGATCGAGGGAATAGAAAACGGTATAGGGGATGTAAATTATGGTTTCGTCCAACAAATTATGAAGCGCCCAATTCCCCGCTCATCTACCGTTCAATAACTTAACTATCAATAAGTTTTTCACAGTTCATCAGAGCTAGTCTATTGAAGGCAGCTATCAATCACATCTTTCAATATATCTACCTGTCGCTGTCTTTGGCTCAATTCACTGGAACGTTCGTGACTTTTTCTTGTCATGTTATTGATAGCATCTATCCTAATTTGATGCTCTACTATTTTGTTTTGAAAATGCTGTCTAATAGTAGAAACAAAAGTCACAGCATCTTCATATAGAAAGCAGAGTTCATAACCAAAGCTTTCAGGATGGACCTTGAGAAAGTTCCTTTCACGAAGAATTTGCCTATACTCATCATATGCAGCAGTTGCGCGGTAAGCATGATTTTTCAGCTTCATTATTATGAGTTGAGCTTGGACAACTGGACTTAGCTCGAGCTTCTCGGCGAATGTGGAACCAAACAACTCGGAGATTAAATAGTAGAGATCTAAGAATGCCATCAAGCATTGTTGCTCGTTTACTGTTAGACCCGACTGCTCATGGCTATGAAAAAACTTATTCCGATTGGCACGACGATCATTAATTCGACTCAGGGCATCGTGTAGGTCTTGATGGGTAGGTAAGGGCTTCCTACCCTCAATTTCATTAGCAACTTGGTGGAAAGACTTATAGCGCCCAGGTTCTATTTCAGACTTCCAGTTATGCAGGAGGTCTTCTAAGTGTCCATAATTTATCAGAATGCTGTCCAAGCTAGCTTTCTTTGTAGCATTCCCACTTATTCCTATAGCTTTTTCAAGGTCAGGCTGGGATCTACTTTCTAAAAAAAACTCTTGTAGACTCTTCTTGTGTCCACTAGTTGTTATCACGCTAGCAGCTTCTAAGTCAGATTGACAATTTTTTTGGCGTAATTCTGTATCTATTTGAAGCCAGCTTTTCATTGCTAATTCACACAAATCATCAACCTGGATGAAAGCGGAACGGACGTTACGAGATGGGTTGATTAGATAAATTTCATTAGCACTCTGAAGAAGATCTATCAAATCATCAAGTCGAGACATCTGATTCAACCCTCTCTCAATATCATTTCTTCTACTTGTTGCTTGGACTCTTGTAAAAGGCTTTTAGCTTCCTCCAAAGCATTGTTAGCTTGCCTAATTTTGATTTCGACTTGTTCTTGTAAGCTTTGCGAGACTGTTGGTATGATCAATTTTCCTAAACAGTAGTAGGGCAAAGCGTCACGGGTTGAACCATAGGATTCCCGCTCAGTCTGTAAGAGTCCAGCTTTTGAGTTCAGAAACGTTGATAGGTAATAAGGATTAATTTGCTTGTTGGTGAGGCGCAATCTTACACTGTGCTGATTCATATTGCCGATTGAAATAGTTTCGGGTACTACAGCAGCAGTTCCTATTCTTCCAGTGATTGTTATCAAAACATCGTCTGGTTGCAACTGTGATCGCTTCAAAAGACCATGATGTACTGCATCAGATATACAAACAACTTCATCCAGATCAATTCGGTTCTTAACCACATTTTGAATTCTCAAAAATGGTATTCCTGTCTCTAAATACTCAGCACCTTTTGGAGTTGCACCATTGGAGAAAGTTGCTATATGAGCCAACCTCTCATGAGGTTTATCTTTCAAATAATTGATCAGATTTGTATATTGTGTTCCCCAATATTCAGCATCGGTGCGTTTTGCTTCTATGGTTTGGCTGAAGTTAGCGGTGTAGGTAGTTTGGGGTGAAAGGTCGATTGCATCTAACCCCAACTCATGCAACAACAACTCCTCAGCCTCAGCATAGAGAGCTTCTGATTCTCGACGTTTGTCGTAGGCTTGACGGGCTAGATTACCAATTTTGTTGAAGCGATCGCCGATCGGCACTAACAGTTTTTTGATTTTGTCAATGAAAAGATTCAACTGAACATTACCAGTCGCTTCTCTCAACGTCTGAAAACGTCCAAACTCACTATTAAGAAAAGTCGCAACATAATAGGGATCAACATCAGCCTGATTACTAATCCGAATGATTCCCAAATGCCTATCCATGTTGGCTGGAAGAATATCTTCATTAACTACTGCTGCATTCCCGATCGTACCAACAGTCGTTAATAAAACATCTCCCATCTGTGCTTGTGTTCGCGGATTCTTTTGATTTTGCTTTTTACTAATCTGCCCTGCATCGGTCAAAGCAAAATAGTTATCCTTCACGCATTTCGCAGATAGGTATCGCACCCCGTCTTCTTCTACCCACTCTGGAGATCCATGAATTCCGTCAGTCACGAAAGCGAAATCATCAATACAGGCAGGATCAGCAGCCTTTAGCTTTTCCTCTAGTTCCAAATAGTAGGGCTGATAATACTCAGGATCAGTCCTTAGTCCGGGGAGTTCACTAAAGTTGATTATGCTCCAAACTGCCAATGCTTAATCCTCCTGAAAAAATGAGAACTGTTGAGCTTTGGCGAACTCAATAAATGCCTCAGCGATCGTCGGGCGATGGGGAATATGCAGCAGCAAGTATTCTGATTGTTTGCGGTGGAGATCGCACTTCTCGCGATTGTTCTTGTCCCGCTCCAGCAATCGGCTTAACTGTTGTGCCAGCGTTTGCCGCACATCATACAAATCCTGATCCACAATCTGATGCCCGAACAAATCTAAAAGTGGCTGCCCGTCCTCACCCCGCAAATACACATACTCACCCGAATTATCCTTACCGGGATATTGATTCGTCGCAAAGAAAATCGGGTAATCCTCTACCTGTGGACACAACACCCCCACTGCCTCATTGTCATTCCACTTCTGCAAAAACAACACACTCGTTTTCGTACCTGTGTGCGGCTTAAACGTATTCACATGCAGCCCCACCACCGCCAAAATCCGACACTGTTCCGCAATAAACCGTCGAATTCGCTCATCACTAATGTTATTAAACCTGCCTTGGGGAAGCACGATCGCCATTCTCCCTCCCGGCTTCAAAAACTCCAAATTACGCTCAATAAACAGAATGTCTCTGCCCATTGTGCTTTGCCACTTGCTATCATCCCGCTTCGCCAATTTATACTGATACAAAATTCTCGTATCCTTGATGTCTCCTGCAAACGGCGGATTCGTCAGCAGTAAATCAAAATTGAAAAAGCGGTAATCCTTGCGATTTTGTTCATCGCGCTGATCGTTCTCAAACGGGTAGAGGCGATCGCGCAGTCCCAACCGCGCCTCCTCATCCCAACCGCGTGGATCAAGCGTATTTACCCGATATACATGGGTCTTGCCATCTCCCGCAATCAGGTTAATTGCTTTCGCAATCTTCACACTTCTCGCATCAAAATCTAACCCATACACTTTCTCACTCGCATAGCTCAACTGCCACGCCTCCGGCTTTTGCGCCGTTAATTCTCCACCCCACACATGAAAGATGCTGTGCATTGTGAACCCACAGCTACCTGCCGCCGTGTCAATCACAAACTCTGCCCATTGCGGATTCATCATTTTCACCGCCATATCGATCACGGGTCGAACCGTAAAATACTGCCCCTTCGAGCCTTTCGCAACCTGCGTCACGAGATATTCAAACGCTTCATCAATCACTTGCAGATTGGAATTAAACAGCTTCACATCCTGCAAAAATGAGACACAAACTGCTAAGTGAGTCGGGGTCAAATCAATCTTTTCCCCTGGCAAAAATACCCCTTGCCATTTCTTAATTGCTTCCTTTAGCAGCCCATTGATTTTGTCGTACAGATCTCGATAGGTTTCTCCCGATGCCCGGAACTGCACTAACCGCTTCCGTTTGGGGTCATTCTCTGCCGCCCATTCGTCATACAGCTTAGCGTAAATCAGCTTAAACACTTCTTCAAACGCGTCCACCCCTGCATTTGCCAGCACCAGATCTTCCAGATCTAGAATTACATCCCGCAGACTTAAGCGTTCCGTTACCAACTTGTTTCGCGCTGCTAATTCATCCAGCGTTACCTGCTCATTAATTACCTCCGCTAGGGTCTGGGTGGCATTAGGTAAGTGATCGATCTTCCGATAAATGTTCGGATCTTCCCGGTGGAGAATCACCACTTCGCCGCCATTCGTCCACACAGCGATCGGTGCACCCTCCGCATTGCAGTACGACTTCAGTTGCTCCAGTCCATCTCTCCGCTTCGGTTTTTTCACCTCGACAATGATATAAGCCGTATCAGGATGATTCTTCTCGCTCACAAAAATATCGGCGCGTTTCTCCGCTACACTGGAGCCAAAGTAAACCCCTCGCTCCACAAAAATGCGATCGCGGGGATAGCCGTAGGTATTCAGCAATCGATACAGCACCAGTTGCCGCACAATTTCCTCTGGCTTGGCGGGGCGCTCCTTCCCATCTGCAAAATCTTTGAGGTACGGCTTACCCTTCTTATCAAAAAGTTGGATCGCTGCAATTTCCTCCGGCTCAAACGCATCTAGAGCATAGTCAGTCGATCTCAGGATTTCTGCGATTGTATAAGTTAGGCTGGCTATTGCTTCCATCAAACTTGGCTGTGATAGGGCTAAACTTAGCTATTCTATAGCAAGACTTTGCTTGTGATCAGGACTTGGAAGGTTACGATGAGAGAAAAAGAAGGACAAGTCATTTTAATCCGGTATAATCACCTCCAGCACTTGCTCACAGGTTTGTCCTTGAGCAAACAGTGCTTGCACCAGATGCAGCAGTTGGTGATAGACCTCACGGGTTAGACTGTAAAGCCGTTGTCCCACAGTTTGCTTTTCATTTGCAAACGCAAATCTCTCTAATTTTTTGCCCTGACAAGCCGCTTGCCCAAGCAACGACTGCGCTACGCAACTTAAGCGGAAGTGGCGTTTGACCGCTTCCTCAGTGCGTACCTGAGCCGACTCAAAGCCTGCTACTTGCTTGCAAAACTCATGAAAGATCTCGCAAGCCCAACGGTAACTCCAGGTTTGGATCACCCGCGCACTTTCCCAATGCAGTGCATCGGTGAGGAGAAATCGGGGGGTATCACTCAAATCCGCCTGTTCATGCACAATGACTAATCGTTTGCGTCCATAGCGTTTGAGGCGAACAGTCTTGGTAAATGCCCAGCACTCCTTCACGGCTCCATTGCGGCAGCGCACTTGCAGATGCCGAAAGCTTTCTGGATGCTCAACGCGTAATTGAGTCGCTACGGTGTCAACTCGACCCCATTGCCCGTTCCAGAGAATCAAGCGGGAACACTCAATCTCGCTCACCCAATGCTTACCGGAGGCTTCAATCAACTGCGTCAAGCCCAGGGTTAACACCCCGTTGTCAAACGCATAATCGGCTTTTGGAAACTGCCCTTCTGCCTCAATTTGCCGCACGATGTCTACCACCATCTCGGTGCGCTTGCGATATGCCAGTTGATTTTTCTGATGATGTAACAACTCCACCAGGCGTTGCATGACCTGTTCCATCTCCTCGTAACTGGGTTGAGCAGTCATCTTCAGGTATCCTCGCTCTGCCTCACTAAAGTCCGGTATCTGCACCTCGACTGCAATCCCATCCGTCTGCTGGGGATTGGCAATCACTGCTGTGACTACGGTTTGAAAGCGGCTCATGCAGTGGTTGACATAATCATAGGAGCGTTTTACCCCATAGATGTCGAAGCCGTCTTCATGGTGCGATAGCGTCCAGTCCAAACTGATGATTTCTCGCCCACACTCCTGGTGTTGCTTGCCCACGATGACTCGATGCTGTTGCATCAATCCTTCACTATCCCAGCCAGCTTCAAACACTGCTGTGTGCATGGCTCGTCGGCTGCTTGCTTTTCCTTCAAAATAAACTTGTTGGGCGTGTATCCCTTGTAAGGTCTTGTTCTCACTTAGCAGCAGTCCGCTGATATAGCGGCTAACGTGTTCAAATCCCTCTTCTCGACAAAATACTTCTCGGTAAGCACTCATGCCTTTGGCGTTCGCGCAGCGTCTCCTTCGGAGAATCGTATTTGGAACTCCAACAAAGGGAATCATCTATCTCTCCGGTTTGAGGTAGGAGGTCGTTTCTATTTTCCTCTACTTGTAACTTGCCAAGTCCTGTGTGATTAGCAATCGGCGATTTTCACATCGCCAGAAGTGAAAATTAAGGCAATGTTTAACCATGAATAATTACCAAGCAATGCTAACCACTCAATTGGCATTCCACCTTCAAACTGTAGAGAGGTGGAATATTTCGAGCCGCAATGGTTTTGATTTGTCCGCATATCCGGTTTCGGTAACTGCTCAGTTCCATGTAGGTATCGATAAAGTGCCGAAAACCAGGACATCGGGCATAGAGCAAATGAGTCAGGCTGTAGTTATAAACGATTTCAACCATCGTCGCTTTTTCTTGCCATTGACGAAGCTGACGTAGCTCCTCCCGAATCTGAGGAAACTGTTTCAGCACATAAGCATCTCCATCAAGCTTGTGTATTGCTTCCAGCATGAATACAAGTAACGGTTCTGCCTGTTTCGGGTCGTGTGAGGTTAAATGTTGGGGATTAATGCTGAACTGCTTGCAGCGACCGGAGTGATTACGAAAGCTGTGCAAATGCGTATTGCTAATGCGGATAAAATTGCCTTGTTTAGTACATTGCCCAGTTTTAAGTTGATTGCCTTGCCAGCAATCCTCATCCAGCACCAACCATTCCCGCTCATCCTGAATCTCTGTCCAGTAGGGTTCCCATACCTCTGATCGCCATATCTGAAAGTCTTGAGAGAGTGATGAATTTGGTTGCTTTGCAGACTCCTCATCCAGAATCCGATCCGCCAGTCTCTTCAAAGTTCCCCAATTTGCCATCTCGCACCTCCCGCAAGGACTCTTGCATCCACTCAATTCCCATTTTGATCACGGCTGCTTGCTCAGGAGATGCCATACCTGCCTGCATCAACGTCTGCATGGCATCAAACAGCTTATTCTCGTGGAGATTAGCAGAATCTTTCACAAACTCATTTGCCAGGTTCAGGTAAGCGATCGCGTCTCGCTGTGACCATCGTGCAGGTTCAATAATGGATGTCCCCTCACCTTCCTGTACCGTCTTTCGGGTAAGTGGAAAACTCATCATTCGCTCAGCTCGTTCCTTCATTCGTTGAGCCAGTTCCCACTGTTGCCCGCGCCATTGCTTACGCCGTTCCTGCCAGATCACTTCTTCCTGCTGCCACTGCCATGTATCCCAAAAAGCAGCCCTATCGCGCCACTGCCACTTTTCAAAGGCATCTTTCCAAGAACCGGGCACTGTTTTAGAAGGCTTTTTTGGGCTTTTTGCGGCTTTTTCCTCAGCATGAACGCAACCCAGCAGCGATCGCCCACTACCCATGAGTAGGTAGCGGTGAAATCTGCCATACCAGCGATCGGGTTCTTCCGGCTGCTGCTCCCAAATTGGCTCATTCATGGATCAACCCTTCCGCTATCAATGCTGCATGAATCACTGTCCTTAACCACTCAGAGCGATTGGGCAGCGTTCTCACTGCCTCATCATCTATCTTCTCCAGATAAACACTAATCGGCTTTTCTGCCAAAGAATCAGGTTTTGGCTTAAATTGAGTAGCTTTACCGCCCCGTTTCTTTCGTTCTGTTGGCTGCATCATTCAAACATAACACTTTCCCTTATATATAACGGATAAAACGCTGAACAGATTAAGCATAAATACGGTTATTACCGACATATATAACGGTTAGAATAGAAGTATGAAAACACAGGAGAGAAAACGATGAACACCAACCAAGTTAAAATCGGAACTACCTATCAAACCAAAGTTTCAGACAAGCCCGTGGAAGTGTTGATTCTCCGCAAACATCGTGCTGGTGGATGGGAAGCAAAGAACTTAAGCAACAACAAAATTATCCGCATTAAGACGGCTGCTCGGTTGAATCTGATTGCCCAACCGATTGAAGTCGTAGAACCTGTTGTAGTTGAGCAGAAAGCTGTTGCCCAAAGCGATCGCAAATCTAAAACAGTTTATGTGGCTCCTAGCACTGCGATCGCTGGCTACAAACCGGGGGATGAAATCTTGCAACTGGTGAACCTGCTCCGTCAGGGTGTCACTAAAGCTCAAATCCGCACTACATTGGGCTGGAAAGATTGGAATCCCCGCAAGACTGCCGTATTGAAATTGGGCTATGGAATTCGTTCTGATGCTGAAGGACGATTCTGGTTAGTAGAGACTGTAGAAGCGATTGCAAATGCTGCTTAAAGAATAGCCATGTCAAACTCAAGTGTGATCTATCCAGACTATATACGGATTGTGGAACGTAAACCCGGTGGCTGGCTGATTAAGCAGGGTACACTTTTCTACAAACGGTTGCCCTTTGCGATCGACTGGCAAGACTTTGAACTGCTCTATGGTGTTTCAAAGCAACAGATGAGCGTTGAGCTATTTCGGATCAATGGAGGTAAGGCTGGCTACTATCTGGCAGACTTACGCCATAAAAGGTACTACTACTGCGGGTTAGAGTTTGAGGACGTGAAAACATTGCTGCACCAGCTTGGTTTTGGTGGGAGCGATCCGAACGAGGGGTAGATTGCCATGCCTTGTTATTCTGAGTCCTTTTTCTTGCCAAAACTGAGCAAAATCGACTTGTTGCCCTCCAGTTTGACTTTATGGTTCTTGAGTTGCGCTTCACAGTTAGCCCGCCGGGCTTCAGCTTCATCGGGCGATACAAACACTAATCCCTCATTCTTAAAATAAACATCAACTGCCTTAAAAGACGTGGTATCTAATCGCCCTCATCCATCTTCTAATCTCCCTTCACTGCAATCCATCCAGCAAAGTTCATCCAGCGCCAAAAGCAATCAATTTGATTGAAACCAGCACTTTGCAATAACTCCTCGTTCCACCTCGCGGTGACTGGCACTAGCACTCCTTCTAAACTCAATCGTTTCCGTTCAATTTCGTCGGTGCTGTAACCATTTTGACCTTTCAAGGCATAGTAGCGATCGCGAAGGCAGCTATCAATGTCGGCAGTGGCACCAATCACTTTTTCTACTAAAATCAAGCATCCACCGGGGCAGATAGATTGGTAGGCACTACGGACGATTCGATGACGGTACTCAATCGGCGTAAATTGCAGGGTCAGGATTGCCAGAGTCACTGATACGTTTTTCACCGCTGGGTAACCCTGACGCAAATCAAACCGCTCGATCTTCACGCTGTCAGCAGACTGAAACCGTTGCCGTGCAGCATCCAGCATCGGTTGGCTTACATCAATACCGAGAAAGCGGCATCGCCCATTCAGGACAGACAGCAACCGGGCGATGTTCTCTCCCCTAGAACAACCCAGATCCACGATCGTGCTGTCGCCGATTGTATGCTGAACCGCTAAATCCGTCACAGCCTCCCGCATCACCTGATACTGCGGGATGGAGCGCCACAGCATATCCTCAAATACTTGGGTCACGCTGTCGTCAAATTGCCACTTGTCACCGGGGAAATGTCCAACTGAGGTAGGGCTGTCCATTCAATTCCGTCCTCTACGAAAATACTAGGGATGTTGTACTTGGCATACATGGTGCGAGTTCTGGGATTGCTCTCAATCGCGAGATAAGGGGCATCTTGCCCATAACTTAGAAAGATGGTTTCTAATAACATTTTCTCCTTTGCCTGGGGTGGACGCAGGTTGTGGGCATTGAAATAAGCGTCTTGGGGTTGCCATCCAGTTTTATCCAAAATGCTTTGCAAGGTTTGGTTCCGATGATGCTGAGGGCGAGCGGTGATCAGGATCGTGGTATAAGGTTTGACCAGTTCAATCAGCCATTCCCGGTACTCTTCCCCTTCAATCTGTTTGGTGAAGGGACTTTTCTTGGTCAACGAGTTACTTACTAGGGTGTAGTTTAAGTCAAGCAGGATGATCATAGGGCAACTCCTAATCGGGTACTGAAGGCTTCTAGTGCAGTGTTAACCATGTCCATACGAGAACCATCCGGGTAAGGAAGATTGAATTCAAACGCGATCGCGTCTCTGAGCGCAACCGGATCAACCGGGCAAGGATTGCGGCAAATCGCCTGCACATTTTCAACGGCGATGTTTGCCCTCACTTCCTGCCATCGGGTTAGAAACAACTCCCGAAACTCTGGAATGGTGTGATATTTCTGCACTTTGGGCAGTTTGGAAATGCCGCCCAATCCGATCCCTGGCTCGTAGTCCAGCATGAACGTGATTTGGGACGAGTCGGATTTATTGAGCGGTGCGGCTCCATTCAGGTTGCGCCATCCGGTTTGCTGGGTGCTGCTGGCAACGGCAAACAAACGAGTCTTGCTATCAGCTAAAGCAGCGGTCAAGGTGACAATATGACGGCGATCGCCCTCAAATGGCACGGAGTTCAACACGCTGCTGATAAAGATGCTGCTGAATCGTTTGCCACTGCGAACCACTTGCAGAAACGATTTCACAATCTCTAGACTGGCAACTTTATCGATCTCTTCGCCTTTCGTGATGTGGAACGGCTCAAAGGGGGTGCAGTCAATTCCAGCCTGTTGAAGAATCTGTGTTTCGGTCAGGTGTCCGGCTCCAAAATCCAGTACAGTCGAGCCATGTACCGCTTTCCATCGCTTCAGGTGGTCTGGATTGCTCAAATCAAGTGTATAGCTAGGTTGGGCACCAATCACCGCAAACACAAAGCCTCTGCCTAACTCATTGCGGGTACGGCGAGATCGGCAGAAGGAGTTATAGCGCAGTAAATCGGAGTAGCGATTATGGATGTCAAAATCCATGGAGAGCAGGTTCAGCATGGCATCGGCTAGGGCTGCTTGAGCATGAGAGACTCTGACCGCTTTAACCGTGGGTGCGTTACTTTCTGCCAACATTTGCAGTCGTCCAATGCCGTTGATGACTTTTCCATCAGGATCAATCACCAATGGCATAACAACGCCTTTACCTTTCAAGGTTTTGCTGATGTTGCGGGCATACTGCACCCATCGTCCCGTGTTGACAGACAGTAAGGGCTGGATGTCCAGTTCCTCAGCATTGAGGCAGGGATAGAATTCAGGGCTGTGAATGTCTAAATCTGGCAGTGCTTCTGCCAACTCGTGAACCTTAGAACGCTCTAATGCTTCGGTTAAAGTTTTGGGCAAATCATCTGGGGACAAGTCATTCGTTGCCCGATTAAAAATGACATTGCAAGCTTTTCGTTCTGCCAAGTCGAGTGGTTTGGTGAAATCGACCGGAACCTTTTCTACGCCCATTCGAGTTGCAACATGATGGCGCTGATGTCCGCTCAGAATCTCACCATTGGCATCAACATACAGAGGCAGCAGAAAACCCAGTTTCCGCAGGGAGAGTTCAATTAAATCAAGGCGTTGTGGGTCGGCAATCCTGGGGTTGTAGCTAGATGGGTTGATGGCGCTGATGGGTAGAAGTTTCATAGCTCTAACCTCCGCTGAATTTCGGCAATGATGTTGTCTTGATCAAAGCCAACGGTTTGGCGTAACTGCTCTTGCCAGCGGAGATACTGTTCTCGTTTTAGAGAGAATCGATACTCGCCGATGGTGCAGCTAGCATTTTGGGGTTTGATGTCAGCGGTGCGATCGCTTGAATCCTGAAAGTCATCAAACGGATCAGGTTCTTCCTTTAATAGGGATGCCAACAAGGTACTTTCTTCCTGCGTCCATAGCCCGTCTAGTTCACAAGCCTCTATGTCGGCTAACACTTGCTCGGCATCCCAGTCGAGATCTAATTCGGCAATGCGGTTGTCTGCTAGGGCAAGAGAGCGGGCTATGGAGTCGGTGTCTAAGTCCAAATCTTCGCGGATGACCACGACCAGGCGATCGCCTTTCGTAGTGACAGGGACAATCTCTAACCCCAGTGCTAATGCCTGCTCTAAGGTTTTGTTGCCACCAATCACTTTGCCGTTGCGATCGCATACGATTGACCGTCCGGCTCCTAATGTTGTTAGGGAGTTAGCTAAGAGTGATTTACCGCGATCTGTGCCCTTGTTGGCATTGCGATCGTCTGGTTTGAGGTCGTGAATTGAGCGAATCATGTTAAACAACCTCTAAGTCAGAAATTGCAATCAATTCAGGATATTTATCGTGCTGCCAGTGAACCTGCACATGACTGCTGCTTTCAATAGCAGTCACTGTTCCTCTCCAGCCTTCGTGGAACCGCTTTTTTACGCGATCGCCCACTTTCAATTCGGAAGACAAACTGTCTAGTTTAAAGTCCGTCTCGTCCGTCTCGTCTGTGTTTCCTACAACTACTGCAAGTACAGAGCTTTGAATTTGTTTATTAGCGGACAGAACGGACGTTGCGGACAAGGAATCTTTGATTTTAGTTAGACGGACAATTCGTTGGGTTTTGCGCGAATTATGCCCTTGTTCGATTTCAATTCCCTCACCTTTTCGCAAATCAGGTGCAAGACGAGCTAACGCCTTACCCAATCGACGTGAGTCGCCTGCCCAAGCTTTATGCTTCAACACCTTTTCGTCTACTAACTTTTCTAACTCTTCTAGTAGGTCGCTGGCAGTCCCTTGCCAACTTTGTCGAGAAGTCATGAGCTTTTGGATTGCCCTTGCCACAGGGGAAGCCTCAATCGCAATCTGGTGTGCGTCCTGCTGGTTACCCTGGTAAGCCTTTAAGAAACTCCCTTTCGGAAAGCCCAATGCTTCTTCTGCTGCGATCGCAAACCGAGTAAAGTCAGCTAATCGAGTTGGGGAATGCATAATTGTCGGTTGAATTTTCAGTGTCCGGCTCAGTGCCGTTAATAGCGCCCCTAGAATTCGGGGTTTTGCCTCTTCCAAAAGCGCCTGGATCTCTGCCTCTGTTCGCCGCTGGTTATCAGGAATTGCTCTCAACCGCACCTGGATTGCTCTAGAGAGGAGATCGCCTCTAGCTGCTGGGGAGTCAATCCCGGTAATAATCTGTGGGCGTAAAAACGTAAAAGCAGTTTCATCTTCATTTTCAAAGAGAGTGCGGGTTGTAAATCCTCCCCCTGTCGAAATCCGGCACAGTGCATCTGATTGTTCCGGGTTTAATCCAGATAAGTTGTCGTATGCCAGCACCCAACGGTTATTAGCCGCGATCGCTAAATTTCGTAAATCTGCTACGTGGGGCAAAAGTGGAGCTTTATTGGGATCAACTAAATTCGTCAGTATTTCAGCCGTCATAGTTTTACCACTGCCCTGCTCACCCACTAAAACTAAGAGAGGATGTGAGTATTTGGGATAAAAGCAAAATAGCAACCAACAAGCTTGTATCTTGAAACTAATCAGGCGAAATGGGTCAAGAACCCTTTTGGCTTGAGAGAGAACGGTAGAAGAGAGGTTGGAAGCAAGCTGAGGCAACAAGCCTGGGACGTAGATTGAACCCCTTCTACCGCCATTGACTGACATCGGGTAGGCTGGACAGCATCTAAGGTCGCTTCTAATTGATGAAGCTGAACCTGCATGAACAAGCTTAGCAGCGGTGCAGTCTATCGATAGCATGATTCTAGACCAGGAGGGTGTGATGAGTGAGGTAATTTTAGGTATTGATGTAGGCAAGCACCAGTTGCATATTGCCCTGTTACGCCCAGAACGCAAGCCTAAACTCAAAGCGATTGCCAATAGTGCCGATGGTCATCAAGCGCTGTTGAGTTGGCTCAAGCAGCAGGGATGCGAGGGTGTCCATGCTTGCTTAGAGTCAACCAGCACCTATGGGGAGGCTGTTGCTGAAGTTCTCTACCAGGCAGGACATCAGGTGAGCATTGTCAATCCAGCCCGGAT